>JBBWVR010000147.1:0-2721 GCA_050256315.1 Gammaproteobacteria bacterium
GCCAAGGCAATATAAACAAAAGCTGCGAATATATTAAGCTTTTTCGCTATTGTTGGAGATTTCGCAAGTATCGGTTTTAGAAAGCTTGACAAATAGGCGATAAAACTAAAAACACAGAGCGCGCAAAGGGTAAAAATTAGACCAAGTACAAACATCTGAGTTGAAACACGACCGCTATCAATATTCACAAATTGTGGTAGAAAAACAAGAAAGAAGATGGCAACCTTTGGATTGGTGAGATTCATCACCACTCCAGTTAGGTAGAAAGGTTTTTTGGGCTTATCAGAGTCCTTAAGATCTATACTTTCACTTTTCATTGCTCGGTACGCAAGGAATACAAGGTAACAAGCGCCAATAATTTTCAGACCCTGAAATGCCAGTTGACTTGTTTGAAAAATAACGGCAACACCAAGTGAAACCAAAACAGTGTGCACAATTAAGCCACTGCAAAGGCCTAAGGTTGTAAGAATTCCAACCCCCCGCCCTCTGATTGCAGACTGGGTCAATACAAAAATATTGTCTGGCCCAGGGACCAAACTCAACACGACAGAAGCGCTGATAAAAGCCAAAATGGTTTCAATACCGAATAAATCCAAGACTGCCTCTAATTGATGGTTTGCTTACTTACTGAATATTTCAGCACTATCTCTATACGCTTTAAATTCAAGCGCATTGCCAGACGGATCTTTAATGAACATCGTTGCTTGCTCAGTCGGTAACCTGGCATAGCGAACATGGGGCTCAAGGACGAAAGTCACGCCAACTGATTTTAACTTCTCAGATAAATTTTGAAATTCACGCCACTCAAGCACACAGCCAAAATGCGGCATGGGCACAGTAATGCCTTCAACGCTAAATTGTATTTGACAAGGTGAAACTATTTCGCCCAAGTGAAGTGATAACTGATTACCAAAGAAATTAAAGTCAACCCAAGTATCGGTGCTACGCCCTTCCGAACAACCCAGAAGATCGCCATAGAATTGCCGTGAAACCCCAAGATCACTCACGGTGTATGCTAAGTGAAAAACCGTCACGTTATTGAAAGTAAGCCACTCTTAGGAATGGAATTACTCTTGCTCGAAAAGCGATGCAACATCCTCTGAAGGAAATAGAGCCTCATCTCTGACATTTTTCTGAATTGCAATAACGGCAAACAAGCTTAATACGTAAGACATTCCTAGAAAACCCTTAAGGCTCAAAATAAACGTTGCGTTGAATAAGCCCACCCACAGCAAAATGAGAGAAGCGGCTACAACAAACCAGCAAATAGAATAGTAAAGACTGGTTACCGGCAAGTCTTCCATTTTATCTCTAACGGCTTTTTGCAACGAAATTGCCGAGAATAGACCCATCAGTAATAAAACAACATAATAACCTTGCTCGTTTAACTCAATGCCTGCTGCATTCCAAACGCCTACTGCGTACCCAATCATGCCGATAGCGAGAGCCGCCCATGAGGCACCTATAAATGCCGCTGTGGGCTTTAAAAGCATCAAGTTACTGTTGTCCATTATGTACTCCTGACTATATATTAAATTAGACTTTATCATAGCATGTTTCGTAATGAGATATAATAAAAATAAAGTTAGCCCGACAGCCCCATCACTAGACCGATAAGGATTAGCGCTAGACCTGTTATTCTGTTTTGCCATAAAATTTTCTTTGGGTCACGTAGCCAGGATTTAGACAGATGCGCCATCAGAGAATAAGCCGTCATGATAATAATATCAATCGCAATCAATGTCGCCACAACGATGCCACCTTCTAGCAAACTAAAAGCCCTCAAATCGACAAAAAGAGGAAGAAAGGCTACCAAAAAAACTGTGCCTTTAATGTTGGTAAAATCCACAAAAAAACCCTGGACAAAAGACGCGCTCGCACTAAAGGCGCTCATTAAAGTACCCGTAGAAATATTCAACTGTTCAGCTTTACGACGCCACTGTATAACACCAAGTGCGATAAGATAAAGCATACCGATGATTTTTATCACGCCAAAGGCACCGGGAAAGTTAACTATCAGCACGCCCAAACCACTTAATACCAATACAATTTGGCATGCCAAACCCAGTTGCAAACCGGCTATTGAGGTCAAGGTGGATTTAAAGCCAAATTGAGAACTTTGACTCATGGTAAATAATGCACCAGGCCCAGGAGAAATGCTAATCAAAAAACCCGCAGAGACGAGGCTTAGCCAAGTTGAAAATTCCATTAAATCACCTTAAAAATACAACTTATTGACTTGTATCGTGCTGACAATTCCAACAATAGTCAAAAGTAGCATCGTTCATCTCATTGCAATTTTGACACTGCCACTGAGGCTTGTCTAAATCTTTGTTTAAGTCTTCAACCAGTTCAATTGCACGCGAGCAATCCTTGTCATTAACCACCCAAACTTCTGGCCAAGTTTCAATTGGCGCGAGCTCGCCTGCACCGCCAGATGCGTATTGATTTTTAGTAATGACATCAATGTCATTTTGCAGAAGGTGATTGGCAACAGTTGCTACCAATGTGTGGTGATCGTGGGTATAAACCAGTTTCATTTGAATGGCGAATACAACATTAGCTCAAAACCAATGCTGCCAAACCTAGAAAGGCAACAAAACCAATAACGTCAGTAATTGTTGTCAAGATTACACCGCCAGCCAGCGCGGGATCAATTTTAAGCCTGATTAACAATAACGGTAAAAAAGCACCGAAGAAGGCTGCAATAATCAAATTAAC
>JBBWVR010000148.1:0-5117 GCA_050256315.1 Gammaproteobacteria bacterium
CCAGTTTCTCTCAATGAGTAGTGAGGGGGATATTGTATTAATTCTCTGGATTACAACAGTATTCACATTAAATAATTTACTGGCTTTTTCAATTTGGTCTTATGCTGGCGATAAAATGTTGTCCAAATTTAGGAATGGCGCGCAAGCAAAAATAATTAATGTGGCTTTCGGTCTTGTCTTGGCTGGTATTGCTTTTTGGATGTTGCTCAATACTTTGCTTTAATTAAAGCATAAGAATAAGTGGCCCATTTATTTTTGTCAATCTGAAAAAATCCAAAATTTTCAGCAGCACGCCAAGTTTCCAATCTTAAATCAATAAAAACTCTATAAAATAGTCATTTAAAGGCTTTAAATGGCCATTATTAAGCTAATTTTTGGAAAATATGGTACTAGGCAGGCTCATATCAAAATTTATTGAAAGAGGGGCATTTGACAGTTGGCTTTAATCAATCAACCCACTTCCTAGCATTCTCAAACATTCGCATCCATGGAGATCTTTCTTGCCAATCACTTGGGTGGTATGAGTTTTGTATCGCTCTAACCACGCGCTCTGGGTGAGGCATAATGATAGTCACTCTACCTGAGTCATTACAAACTCCTGCAGTTGCACTATCTGAGCCATTCGGGTTGTGAGGGTAGGTTTGTGTTGGCTTGCCTTGGTGGTTAACGTATTTAATACCAATTGCATTTTCTTTAACAATCGAAGAAAAGATTGCCTGACCTTCGCCGTGTGCGGTGACAATCGGCAGTATTGAGCCAGCCATACCATCAAAGAATAGTGATTGAGATTCTTGTACTTCCACACTGAGGAAGCGTGCCTCAAATTGCTCGGAAGCATTGCGCTCAAAGCTTGGCCAGTTATCAGTGCCCGGAATAATTTCTGTTAAATTGGACATCATTTGACAACCGTTACAAACACCCAAGGCAAAGCTATCGCTGCGATTAAAGAACTCGCTGAATTGGTCTTTAGCGCGAGGATTGTAGAGAATAGAATTTGCCCAGCCACGACCAGCGCCTAATACGTCACCATACGAGAAGCCACCACATGCAACAAGACTGCGGAAAATTTCTAACGACACTCTGCCACTTAAGATATCGCTCATATGAACGTCGTGCGCTTCAAAACCGGCTTTAGTAAATGCTGCGGCCATTTCGATGTGACCATTAATGCCTTGCTCGCGCAAGACGGCAATTTTTGGTTTTGTGCCAACGTTGATATACGGTGCGCTGACGTTTTCATTAATATCAAAATTTGGTGCAATCACCAAGCCATTTGACGGTTTTAGTATTTCATCAAATTCAGATTGAGCACTCTCTGGATTGTCTCTCAGTTTGGCGATTTCATACGAAGTTGATGACCATTGCTGTTGCAGAGTGGCACGATTCTCGCTGTAAATTTCACCACTTTCATCAGAAATGCAAATGGTATCATCGGAATTTATTGTTGCGATTATGCTTGTGCAGTCACTAAGGCCGGCCTTATTAAGGGCATCAAGAACGCTGGCTTTGTTGTCGATTGAGACTTGTATCACACAGCCAAGTTCTTCGTTACATAGTGAACTAAGAGTATTACTAGACGTAATATCTAATCCGCAATTTGAGGCAAAGGCCATTTCTAGTAAAGTGATAATGGCGCCGCCATCTGAGCGGTCATGGTAAGCATCAATCAAACCGGCTTGATTTAATTCGTTAATCGTTGCGAAGAAATTGCCAAAAAGTTCGACATCATCAAGGTCGGGTGTTGTCTTACCAATTTGGTTGTAAACTTGCGCTAAACAAGAGCCACCCATACGGTTTTTACCAAAACCTAAGTCGATTAATAAAAGTTCCGAGTCTGTTTCTTTTTGTAAAAGCGGTGTAATTTGTTTACGTGCATCCGGGATTTTCGAAAAAGCAGTGATAATTAGAGACAGAGGTGCGGTAACAGATTTTTCTTGCTTTCCATCTTGCCACGAGCTTCTCATTGACATTGAGTCTTTGCCAACAGGAATGGTTAGGCCGAGTGCTGGGCATAATTCCATGCCTACAGCTTTGACCGCTTCGTACATTTTGGCATCTTCGCCCTCAAAACCACTGGCACACATCCAGTTGGCAGACAAACTGATGTGATGAATGTCTTCAACATAGATGCTCATCAGATTGGTGAGTGACTCGCCAATACTCATTCTTGCGGCAGCGGCAGCATTGCTGAGTGCCATCGGTGTTTTTTCACCAATCGACATCGCCTCACCTTGATAACCGACATAATCCGAGAGTGAGACGGCGCAATCTGCCACAGGCACTTGCCATGGGCCAATCATTTGTTCTCTGGCAACCAAGCCAGTAATGGATCTATCGCCAATAGTGATAAGGAAGTTTTTGCTAGCAACTGTTGGTAGGGCTAGGAGCCGATCAATCGCCTCTTTAACCTTGATATTTGAGTCGTCAAACTCTAATTCGATATTAGCAATTGAGTTGACATTTTTTAGTGTTTTTGGTGTCGCACCTAACAGTACCGACATTGGTAGATCGATTGGTGAATCGTCAAAGTGGGCGTCGTTCATCTTAAGATGGCGCTCTTCTGTTGCTTCGCCTAGGATGGCAAAAGGGGCGCGTTCACGCTCACAAATTGATTTAAATAGATCAACGTTTTCATCATTAATAGCGAGCACATAACGCTCTTGAGATTCATTACACCAAATCTCCATTGGCGACATTTGCTTGTCATCATTAGGCACGTTTCTCAATTCTAAAATTGCGCCTTTTTCGCTGTCATTTACGAGTTCTGGAACGCCGTTCGAAAGCCCCCCAGCACCAATGTCGTGAATGGATACAATCGGGTTTTCATCGCCTAAATTAGTACAAGCGTCAATCACTTCTTGGGCGCGCCTTTGCATCTCGGCGTTAGCGCGTTGCACGGAGGCAAAGTCTAAATCCTCACTTTGTTCACCACTGCCGACACTTGAGGCTGCACTGCCGCCAAGGCCGATTAGCATTGCTGGGCCACCCAAAACGATGAGTTTATCGCCGTGCGAAATTAAACCTTTTTCAACATGGTTTTCTTGAATATTGCCCAAGCCACCAGCCAGCATAATTGGCTTGTGGTAGCCCCTGACTTGGTCGTTAGCCGTTTTTTGCTCGTAAGTTCTAAAGTAGCCACAAGTATTGGGACGGCCGAATTCGTTATTAAAGGCAGCTGCGCCCAAAGGGCCTTCGATCATAATATCGAGAGCTGAGGCAATTTGCTTCGGTTTGCCGTAGTCTACTTCCCACGGTTTTGTATTGTTTGGGATTTTGAGATTAGACACTGAAAAGCCACACAAGCCAACTTTTGGTTTTGAGCCTCTACCAGTTGCGCCTTCGTCTCTAATTTCACCACCAGAGCCGGTAGCTGCACCAGGATCTGGTGTGATAGCAGTAGGGTGGTTGTGTGTTTCAACCTTCATTAGAACTGCTTTTTGCTCGGTTTTGGAAGTGTAAACACCATCTCTATTGGCAAAGAAACGCTCTGATTCATAGCCCGTCATTACCGCAGAGTTGTCACTATAAACAGACAGCAAGCCTTCTGGATGAGCTTTGTAGGTGTTGCGAATCATGCCAAATAGTGAAATGGCTTGCGCCTCATCATCAATCACCCAGTCGGCATTAAAAATCTTGTGACGACAGTGCTCTGAGTTTGCCTGGGCAAACATCATCAGCTCAATGTCTTTCGGGTTTCTATCAAGAGCAGTAAAGCTATCAATCAAATAGTCAATTTCAACGTCGCTCAGCGCCAAGCCAAGCGTGTTATTTGCTTGCTCTAAAGCTGCTTTACCACCACTTAAAATATCAACGCTCTGAGAAGTTTTCGGGGTTAATTCGTCGAAAAGTGAGTGCGCATCGGTGCTATCTTTAAGAAAGGATTCGGTCATCCTATCCATGATGATGCTTAGTACTTTGCTTGTGCTGTCCTCATTTAGGGTTTTATCAAAATGATAGGTTATGCCTCGCTCCACTCGATTAAGTTCGCTTAAGCCGCAAAGGTGTGCAATGTCGCTTGCTTTCGAAGACCAAGGCGAAATTGTACCTTGTCTTGGAGTGATGGTTAGATGGTCACTAGAATGAGAATAATCAACTGCAGGGGCGTAATTCAGAAGCTTATTTAGTTGCTCGGTGTGCTCGGCGCTAAGTTCGCTTTTTGAGTCAATAAAGTGGGTAAATTCTACACCTAGCAACGTAATGCCAGATAATGATACTGAAAGTTTTTCTTGCAACGCTTTTATTTTAAACTTGCTAAGCGCTTGAATACCCGAGTGCAGTGAAATCATAGTTGCGCCATTACCTCGTCAGAAATTTCAGCGTTGTGATAGACCTCTTGTGTGTCATCTAAGTCTTCCAAGCGATCGATAAGTTTCATGAATTTTTCAGCGTCCTCTAGATTGAGATCAACTCTATTGGCTGGTTCCATGGTAATTTGAGAGTATGCGACATTTAAGCCACTTTCAACCAGTGCATCTTTAATGGTAAAAAAGTCCTCAGCCGTTGTGACAACATCAATTGAACCATCATCATTAACAATAACGTCTTCTGCGCCTGCGTCAATGGCAATTTCCATGATGAGGTCTTCATCACCTTCGCTAAAACTAATAAATCCTTGCTTGGTAAACATGTAAGCAACGGAGCCATCTGTACCTAGATTGCCACCGTGTTTTGCAAATGCATGACGAACATCTGAAACGGTGCGGTTAATGTTGTCGGTTAGGCAGTCCACCATAATAGCGGTACCACCAAGGCCGTAGCCTTCGTACCTGACTTCTTCGTAATTATCACCATCAAGATCGCCCGAACCACGCTTAACAGCGTTTTCAATAGTGTCTCGCTTCATATTAGCCGCGAGCGCTTTGTCGATAATAGCGCGCAAGGACGGGTTGTTTTCCAGAACAGCACCACCTCTTTTAGCGGCAACGACAATTTCCTTGATAAATTTAGTAAAAATTTTTCCGCGTTTGGCATCTTGCGCACCTTTACGATGCTGAATGTTGTGCCATTTACTGTGTCCTGCCATTGCTTTATTTCTCCATTTCTGTATTTATTGGGTAAATTCGAGTAATCGATGGATCGAGGATTTTGCTTTTTCAATAACACTCTCATTAATTATA
>JBBWVR010000149.1:0-4290 GCA_050256315.1 Gammaproteobacteria bacterium
TAATGAGAAAGTCAATGGGTATAGCCGAATGAGAAAATAACTCAGGCCTATGTAAGTATTCTGTCGTACGTATTCTGGCAATCTTTGTCTCAACATTGTATAGCGTGTACGCCATACGGCAAGCAACCATGTTGGATTCATCAGATTTCATCACTGAAATCACCGTATCCATGGTTTTAACGCCTGCTTTTTCAAGCACGCTCGGATAAGCACCATGACCGACGACGGTTTTAATGTCCAGGTGTCTTTGAAGCAGTGTTAACTTGTCTTCTTTTTGATCAATAATGGTAATGTCATTAGCGCTATCGGCACACAGGTATTTTGCAAGCGTTGAGCCTACTTGACCCGCACCAAGGATTAGAATTTTCATCTTTTGTCAATTCCTAAGTCTTTGAGTTTTCGATACAAAGTTGTCCTCTCTAAGCCGGCTTTTTCTGCCACAACAGCAATATTATTATCATGCAATGCTAGATGGTGCAATAAATATTGTTTTTCAAATAGGTTTCGCGCCTCTTTTAATTTTAGAGAAAAGTCAATACCGCTTACCTCTTGATTCGACTCAATAGGCTCTTGTCGCGTTAATATATTGCGAACAATCGGCAGTAGATCATGCAAAGGTTTTTTCAAAAAATCAATAGCACCCAGTTTGAGTGCTCTAACAATATCACTGGGCTCTGCATGCCCAGACATCATCACAATCGGCGTATCAAAGCCTGTACTAATCCATTCATCTAAAAGCGACATGCCATCTTGGCCCGGCATCCAAACATCCATCAATACCAAATCAAACTCATTGACGACAATCATTGCTTTGGCCTCAGCCGCACCACTAGCAATTACCGCATGGTAATTCACATCCTCAAGAATGTCTTTGATGCTCTCTGTATTTTCTTTCTCATCATCGATAATTAAAATTCTTCCGAGATAGTTATCTTCACCCATTTCGACTCCTTGTACCGTCAATTATACTAAATTCAATTATTATCCTCGCACCATGAGGCTTAATATTACTCGCATATATTTGACCACCATGTTGCTCAATAATATTCTGACAAATGGCAAGCCCAAGCCCGCTGCCTTTAATTTTAGTCGTTATATAAGGCTCGAAAACTTGATCAAGAATTTCATTAGGAAAGCCATCGCCATCGTCAGTCACTGACAGTCTGACAATGTTTTCACTGACACGGTAGCGTGTACGAATCACAATATTTAATCTTTTTTGCTCTCGGCTCGCCTCAGTGGCATTTTTAATTAAATTAATCAAAACACGAGAGATACCGTCACCATCAAGTTGTAATTCTGGCAAATTGCCACTCAAGTCCAAGTCAATTCCAACGCCTTCTTGGGCGTCATAAAGAGAAACAGCTTTGTTGACTAATGCATTAAGCGAAGAGGGAATTTTTTGAATTTCAGGCGTATTGGCGTAATTAGCAAATGCACTAACCATTGCATCCATAGAGGCCACTTGATCAATAATTGTACTAGTGGTTTTATCAATAATAGCAGAATCTTTTTCATTGAGCTTTCCTAGAAATAAATACCTTAAACGCTGAGCTGAAAGCAATATAGGCGTTAACGGGTTTTTAATTTCATGCGCCATTCTGACTGCCACCTCACCCCAGGCGGCTTTTTTCTGGGCTCGGTTTAGCTTAGAGATATCATTAACCATAATGACATAACCCAAGACGTTGTCTTCAACATCAAGCGAAGCGCCTTGACAATAAATCAATCGATATCTATCTGGCAATGTTAATTCAATTTCACCAGCCCACTCAGTCAAGCCTTTTTCAATATTTGCCTCGACATAAGAGAATAATGGCTGCAGATAATCATAAATCTCAATAATACTGTCGTAGGATTGGCCAACAAAAATCTTCTCGTTGTCGATTTGAAGCATCTTACCAATCACAGGGTTAATCATCTGAATGGTCTTATCTGGGTTCAAGGCAATAACGCCAAAAGAGTATTTTAAAATGGTTTCTAAGTACAGATTATGGGTGTCGAGCCCCTCTCTGGAGAGTTTGATTCGCCGGCTCATCTCGTTGAAATGAAGAATTAACTCATGCAAATCTGTATTCTTTGGATCGTGCTGAATTTCAACACCGTAATTACCCGCAGCAATTTCTCGAGTAGCCAAAGATAAATTGTGCATTGGCCGCATGAGTTGATTAATCATCCTCAAAACAACCAGTAATGCACTTAAAACTGTCAAAAGCACGGTTGAGGAAAAGTCCACCATAAAGCGTGTTTTAATGATTGATGAGTTTAGCTCGAGTTTTGCATCTTTTGCAGCATCTCGAAAGCGGGTCATCCTTCTACCTAAACTTGTGATACTGGCATCCGCTGAATAATGAGAAATAAGGGTAAAGTCATTGGTCGAAGCCGTATAACCCTCTTCCAAACAGGTCCTTTCACCCGTGACGAAGGCAACCAATATCATCTGCGGATCATAGAGTTTTAAATCACAAGCCCAATTATCTAAAATAAGTTGCTCCAACACCCTTTGCATCTTTATCTTCGATGAGCGTGGTGCGTCAAAGTAATTAACCAGCTTGGCAATATTATATGTCCTATCCAAATAATACTTAATGGCTATATCATTGGTGTTTTTATAAAGCTCGTCCACTTCACCAGCAACCGTCAAATTAAACTTATCAAACTGGGCTTCTG
Source organism: Gammaproteobacteria bacterium (assembly GCA_050256315.1). Taxonomy (GTDB): domain Bacteria; phylum Pseudomonadota; class Gammaproteobacteria; order PS1; family Pseudothioglobaceae; genus Pseudothioglobus. Next base: position 2,671 of record JBBWVR010000149.1, read on the forward strand.
CAGTGTTTAAATTATCACGAATCGACTCAAAGGAGAAAAAGTAAAAAGAGAGCACAGGAAGCAATACTAAAACTGGAATAATCTTAACCAAAGACCAAGTAAACCTAGAGCCAATAACATCTTGGTCGGTATTTTTCTTTAATCGACGCATATTGAGAACAATAAAATACAATGCCGCCAAGCTCATAACGATATTATAGCCAACCAATACCAAGTACCATTCGTCGATTAATTCTGGAGAAAGGCCCAAATAAAACATCGCCAAAAAAGAGGTAAGAAAAACCGCAATCCAGAACACAGCTGGCGGTGATTTCTTAAGTGACAGCGCTTGATTTAGCAACATAAATTAATTCAATACTTTAAAATGCCCCGATTATCTCATAAATGAATTCTTGCTAACGCAAGTTGTTGCTAAAATACAACAATTGACTTAATTTCACTGTTTTGATACAAACCCAAGAACAACTTCGGAGCTACCTAGACTCCATTGAGAGCGAACATTGTCTCGGCATCGATACAGAATTTCGCCGAATAGACACCTACTACCCACAGCTTTGTCTAGTACAAATTTCAACTGCCAATAGCGCCGAATGTATTGACGTTTTATCAATCCCTGACTTAAGTCCGCTTTTTGAAAAGCTATACAGAGAAGAAACCGTGTGGGTTGTCCATTCCGCCCGCCAAGATATTGAAGCTTGTTACTTCCTATCTGGACAACTTCCAAACAATCTGTTTGACACACAAATTGCCGCGGCTTTAGTTAACTTGCCTTTACAAGTGTCGTATCAAGCGCTGACTGAGCAATTTGAAGGTGTTTTACTTGAGAAAGCACATACGCGTTTTGACTGGACGAGGAGACCCTTGCCAAGCGACGTGATAGAGTACGCTCTTAATGATGTGCGCTACTTACTACCCCTTTTTGAAAAACTACAAGATACACTTAGAATCGCCAACAAACTTGATTGGCTAAGTGAAGAAACAAGCGCTCTATTAAATATCGAATTATACGACGCACCAATTAATAAAATATTTCAAAAAATTAAGGGAATATCACGCTTAAATAACAAATACCACAAACTCGCCTTTCTATTCTGCGCATGGCGGGAAGATAGCGCCAAAAGAAGAAATAAACCAAGAAAATGGATTATGTCAGACGAAAGGCTACTTGACTATGCCTGCAATAAACTTACCCTTTCATCAAAAAGTGAAAAGGCATTCAACAACTTTGTTGATTCAAACGACATTTTTTTCAAACCAAGCACAATAAGCAATAGCCATAAGCCCCTTAATAATTCTGAAAAAAATAGCAAAATCACCCTTCAAGAGCGTATCAATAATATCGCAACAGCGTATAATTTCCCGCCGGAACTCATGATCACAAGCAAGTCACTGACAAAGTATATTCGCGGTGATTTGAATGTATCTTTATGTCGAGGCTGGAGAGCCGAATTATTCAACAAGGAAAATTAAATGCAAAATAGCTTAAAGCCTGTATCCGCAGGAAACCTGCCAGATGAAATCAATGTCATTATTGAAATCCCTGCCAATTCATCACCGGTTAAATACGAAATTGATAAGGAAACGGGCGCTATGTTTGTCGATCGCTTTATTTCAACACCG
>JBBWVR010000150.1:0-7933 GCA_050256315.1 Gammaproteobacteria bacterium
GTACTTTGGCTTTCAAATTCCAGGTACTGATGATAAATATTTTTACGTTTGGCTCGATGCACCCATTGGCTATTTTGCGAGCTTTAAGAAGTTTTGTGACGGTAACAATGTTAATTTTGACGATTTTTGCGCCAAAGATTCCGATGCAGAGATGTATCACTTTATCGGCAAGGATATTGTCTATTTCCACGCACTGTTCTGGCCAGCGATGTTAATGGGCTCTAATTTTAGAACACCAACCGCCGTTTTTGCCCATGGATTCCTCACGGTTAATGGCAAAAAAATGAGTAAATCTCGTGGCACCTTTATTCAGGCGAGGACCTATTTGGACAATCTTCATCCTGAATATTTGCGTTATTACTACGCTTATAAACTGACTGCTAAAATTGATGATATCGACCTTAACTTGCAAGATTTTAAACAGCGCGTTAATTCTGATTTGGTCGGAAAAGTGGTCAATATTGCTTCACGCTGTGCTTCATTTATTGTAAAAAAATACGATAAAACTCTGTCATCTAGAGTTGTAGAGAGTGATTTGTATAATGAGTTTGTAACAACCGGCGATCAAATTGCAAAGCATTATGAGGCGCGCAATTTTAACCAAGCCATGCGCTTAATTATGGGTTTAGCCGACAAGGCAAATCAGTACATTGACGAGAAAAAACCTTGGCAGATGTCTAAAGTTCCAGGAAGTGAGCAAGAAGTGCATGAAGTTACATCCCTTGCAATTAACTTGTTTAGGGTGCTGATGACTTACTTAAAACCCGTGTTGCCAGAAATGGCAAAACAGGTTGAGCTGTTTCTGAATGTCGACGGGCTTGTTTGGTCTGAAATTCAATCACCTCTTACCAATCATCAAATTAACAAATTTAAACCATTAATGACACGAATTGAAGATGAGCAGATCGCCAGGGTCGTCGAATCTTCTAAGCAAAGTGTCGGCGCTGAGATAAGTGAGAACACAAAAGAGGAAAATAATATGATTCAAATCGATGATTTTGCCAAAATTGACTTAAGAGTGGCGAAGATTGTTAAAGCCCAATCGGTCGAAGGCTCGGATAAATTACTTCAACTGACACTCGATATTGGTGAAGAATCCACCCGAAACGTTTTTGCCGGCATTAAAGCACATTATAATCCCGAGGATTTAGAGGGGCGCTTAACCGTTATGGTTGCTAATCTTAAGCCAAGGAAAATGCGATTCGGTCTATCAGAGGGAATGGTGCTGGCCGCTGGTGATGGTGACACTATACATATTTTGTCACCCGATTCGGGCGCTAAATCAGGAATGAAAATTAGTTAAACATAAGTTTTGGAGAGGTGTCAGAGCGGTTTATTTTGCTCGCTTGGAAAGCGGGTGTGCGGTAACGCACCATCGGTTCGAATCCGATCCTCTCCGCCATAAATAACAAGCCCACCGAAAGGTGGGTTTTTTGTTAATGTAAGTTAGAATTCGTATTCGAGAACACCTAGAGCAAGCTGTTAATGAGTTAGAGTTGTGACAAGAGAGTTATTTTTCAGTGAATTTTCTTTTAATTCTTTTGATCAGTTGATTTCCTAGCAATAGTTTTACCAATGAAAATACTGGGCCTTTTAACACCCACATTGTTAATTTATAGCGCCATCCAAAAATCATAATACATTCTACTATTAATAGACTCTTGATCCGTCAAGTTTTAACGGTATTTATTGAGCGTTCAGCGGGGCTTTATTTCTTAAGGGTTGACAAAAGCCTATGAACCAGCTGTATGTTAAGTTCGGCAATTTCTGTACCAAGGTCCAGACTCATAAAGCTATCCCAATTAAAGAAGATACCAATAATACCGAGAGAGACTTGTTGACAGTCGTTCTCACTGGCCTTGGGGTGACGTCGAACAAGCTCTTTAGTGAGGTCATCAACATAAACGTTGAAGCACTGTTTAAGTCGTTGAGTTACTTCTGGGTAGCGGTGCGCAGAAGCTAGGAGTGAAAAGAAGGCGGGTATGAGTGCTTGATATTGCTCATCAGGGTTGCTGTTGAACAGTGTTTTTAATAGCCACTCATCACTGTCTTCATTAGCGTATTGAGTGCGCTGTTGGTACCAGATGGCTTCGAATTCTGTTGAAACGTATTCGGCTACTTGATTAATTAATTCGGTGCGGTTGCCAACATTATGACGAAGTAGGCTACGACGCATTTGTGATTTTAATGCAATATCATCGAGTGTTGTTGCGTTAAGTCCTTTGGCAGCAATGCATTCAGTAAATGCCTGTAATATGATTTTTTGTCGCTCTTGCTTTAGGGAGGGTCTGGCCATGGGTTAATTAGAATATAATCATTCGCGAGTATTTTACTGACGAGAAGTTTATTGTCAACTATGACAATAAAATCGATATTTTATACAGGTCAAAGTGAGTGGGGACGCCGCTTGTAGGGTTTATAAAATCGACTTATGGAGTAAGTGAGTATCAAAAAATGCGACGATATTGTCCTCAAGTAGACGTGCTAATTCATCGGCTGGAATGGCTCCTGCCACACCTACAGCTTGCATTACAGGAGAGAATAACGGAGTGTCCGAAAAATCAAAGTGCATCGTTCCTGGTAAATACAAAGTGCTTTGCTGGCTGCTATTGTTCAGAAGTGTGTTGAGTTTTTGGTAATTAAGCGGATCTGGCCAAGACTCGCGACCGATGTAGAAAAAAGGCTTTTGCAGACCCTTATCAATGACCAATGGTGGTATTGGCAATATCCAGCCATCAAGGGCAACAACGGCGTCAATGCGCTTATCTTCTCCAGCAGCAACAATGCCGGTGGCGCCACCATAAGAATGGCCGAAGATACCAATACGCTCTAAATCGATAACAGACCAAACAGTCTCACCTGCGTCTTGTTTATTTTCTATGGTGTCGAGCATAAAGCGAATGTCAGCAACGCGAGTGCTTAACTGTGGATTACGTAGCGCCCAAAACTCTTCTTCTGTTAACTCACCTTCATAGCCCGAGCGAAAATCAGCAATGCTACCGTCTTCAAAAAATGTCAAACTGGCATCGTAAGCGTGGTCAGCAGATACTACAATGTATCCACGACTTGCTAAAGCTTCAAACTGTGCAGTGTTTTGGAAGCGAAAGCCATAAATTCCGTGAGAAAAAATAACTAGTGGCGCTTGTTTAATGGCTTGATTCAGTTTTGCGTTAAGTGTCGAATATGTGTCTATCTCTCTTAAGTGATTAAACAAAAACTGAGGCAACTCTAAGACATCGCTTAAAGCAGGCAACCATCTATCTGGGTATGGCAAGTAGGGGAGGGGTGTTTCGTTCGATGGTTCACTTGGGTACCAAATTTGTACAGCGATACGGCGCTTATCATTAATTTCGTCAGTAAACCACTCATCCCTTGTGGTATCAGTCCACTCAAATATTTGTGTGCCAATAGAGTAAAAGCCTAATGGCTCTGGTAAATCTGAAAGAGGAATTAGCTTGGGCATAATAAAGCGATGACCCAGAGCAAATACAACAATCACTAAAAGGACGAAAGCCAATATAGATAGGCTAATTTTTTTTATCATGGGGTGTTAGATACCAAACTGTGCAATTACAGTTGTTAGCATTTATAGTCGGGCTCCTCCTTGTCAAGAATAGCCATTAATTCGCCAAAGTGGTGGTTCGCGAAGCCACCAAAACCTTGCCATTGTTGGGCTGTTTTTTCAGCTATTTCATCGCTTACAACTCGTAGTTTCTTGCCTGTTTGGTAAGCGCCTATTAGAGTTTGGCATGCACGCTCATAATGATAAAGATCATCAAAGGCTTGTGCAACTGAATGACTGGCAACAAGTACGCCATGATTGCCAAGAAGCAATACTGAGTTTTTCCCCAAAGTTTTGCTAAGCCTTTCTGCCTCATCACCCAAGCCCATTCCATCAAAGTCTTCGTCGATGGAGACTCGGTTAAAAAAACGCATGGTATTTTGCTCAATTGGGTACATAGTACTGTCTGCAAGAGCGGCAAGAATCGTCGCATATTTGGGATGAACATGAAGAATGCAACGCGCCTGGGGATTGTTTTTATGTATTGCGCTATGAATTGCCCAAGCAGTTGGATCAGGTGCATTGGGACGCGACATTGTTGAATTGTCTTGAGAGTCTAAAAGTAAGAGCTCACTGGCTTTGATTTGAGAAAAATACCGACCGTTAGGGTTGACTAAAAACTGAGAACCATCTTCGGAAACAGCCATACTGAAATGATTGGCGATCGATTCGTGCATGTTGAGTCGAGCCGTCCAGCGAAATGCTGCAGCAAGCTCAATTCTTTCCTTATTGTAGTTGTTGTTCATGCTCATAATGGTTTACAGTTTGAGTTCAAAAAATAGCGGGAAGTGATCCGATGACAAATTGCTTTGATCACTATTGGCGCTGATTACGCAATCGTTTAAGTCTTGCGTTATAAATAAATAATCGAGACGAGAGAATCGACCATTGTATTCTAAACAAGTACCCTCATCGGATAAACGTTTTTTGCTTGACAGCCAAGCATCAATAAGAATACCATTTGTGTTCACCAGTGGCTTCATCATTTCAGTATAGTCACTACCGTCGGCTTCAAAATTAAAATCACCAGCAATGAGGGTTGTCTGCGGGATGAGAGGTGCTTGCATGCCATCGGTGTAAACCGACAGTTGCGGGTCGTCATCCCACAGGTGCATTTCGCCAGGAAGGGTGGTAACAAGCGCTTTTAAGGCATTAATTTGTGCAGTCCTTTGCTCCCCTGGGAGATGGCTCAAATGAACTGAGATAAAGCGTATGGCGTTGCCGTTAACATTGATAACAGCCTCAAGAGCGACGCGCGGCAGGTCAACAAAGGGATAAAAATCAACGGAAACTTCTGTCGCTGGCCTTGGTAAGGAGTGTGCTCGAGAATATAGAATTGGCCAGCGCGAAAGCACCATATTGCCAAATCTTCGACGTGCATTGGTAATTATTCCATGATCATCTTTCAAACTGCAATCAACTTCAAAACCAGGTGCGTAGGCCATGTAGAGGTTCAGTTCGGCCGCCAGAACTTCTGGCTGATTGTCGCTTTCACAAGCTTGCCAGTTGGTTGTTGCCTCTTGTATGCAAACAATGTCCTGATCTTTAAGCGTGTCTACGATACGTGAAAGGTCGTAACTATGGTCTTGACCAACACCGTATTGAATATTGTAGGTTGCAAATTTGACTTTCATTTTCTTTTCCAAATATCTTTAATTCCGCGATTATATTTTTATTTAGTTTTGGACGCAATTATTTTTTGTTATGTATCATTGTCTTTCTGTCAAAGTTTGTTAAATAATGAATAAACCAAGAACTATCAATGCACTAAGTGAGTGGCCTACGTGGCTAGTAATATTTACTGTCTATTTGTTATGGGGGTTTATTCTCAACAATTTTGAAAGCATTCCAATGGCTCCTGTGTTTTTGGTTATTGTTTTGGCCTTCCACGGCTCAGTTCAGCATGAATTATTACACGGCCATCCTAGTGACAATCAAACTGTAAATGATTGTTTGGCGTATCCGCCTTTGGCACTTTGGTATCCGTATCCAATTTATAAAAGTTTACATCTCAAACACCATGAAAATGAACACTTAACCATTCCTGGTGTAGACCCAGAAAGCTATTTTGTGAGTGAAGCTAGATGGAATGGACAGTCAAAATGGCGTCAAAAATTATCGGTTTTTAACATGACACTGCTGGGTCGTTTGCTTTTGGCGCCTTTGTTGCATTTTTTAGGATTAAAAAGGCAAATGATTAGAAGTTTAAAGACATCAAACTCTAAAGATACACTAATCTGGATTTTTCACGAATCCATTGTTTTGTTTTTATTGCTACTCATTGGTTTGTTTTTCGAGGTGAATATTTTTATATATATTGCCTGTGCTTACTTTGCTCAATCGTTAACTTTGCTACGGAGTTTTTATGAGCACAGGGTCACAAGCGAGCCAGGTTACCGATCAATCATCATGAAGGCTTCGATACCGATGCGAATCCTTTATCTTAACAACAACTACCATGCCATTCATCACCAACACCCGGATATGAGTTGGTTTAAACTTGGAAAGGAGTACAACTCAAATCCTGAATACCATGAAGAGCAGAACAATCACTTTATAGAGCGTGGCTATTGGCAATGGTTTTCTAAGTTTGCCTTCAGGTCAGTCACCAGTCCTGTACACCCAGGATTTGCTAAGAATGATTGATCAGAAAATTGCACTTGGGATGTATTCAGTAAGTGAAGAGTTGGAATGCACTTGGCAGGATTTGCTTCTTAAGGCGTCAGACCTTTATCCTGAAATCGGCCTACCCAAATCCTTCGTTAACAGCATAGAGGAGTCAGTGGTGTTGGATAAAAATACTTGTATAAGCCATATGTGCGGGCTACCATTGATTGATAGGTTTTCGGAGGTCTTGATGCCGCTTTGTGCGCCACAGTTTAATCTTCCAGGTGTTTTTGGCCCACAATATTTTAGTTATTATATTGTTCATCGTGATAGCGAAGTAGACACCATAGCGCATTCTAAGGGAAAGAGGCTTGCGGCCAATAGTGAATGTTCAAACAGCGGTCTAAATGTCTTGCGACACGAGCTTAGAGAAAAGTATAAAGAATGTGTTGAAGTTTTCTTTGGTGAAATAATCTTCACTGGGTCTCATCATAAAAGCCTTCATTCTATTTTAAAAGGTGTCTGCGATGTTACTGCCATAGACGCGGCAACCTATGAGTATTTATGTGTCACAAATCCTCTTTATCGAGATGAATTGCGTATTATTGGTCAATCCTGCCAATCAACAGCGCCACCTTTGGTTACGAATAAAAATAGACCACTCTGCAGCCCTCAGCTTCTTACTAAGGCTCTTAATTCTGCGTTAAATTCACTTGACCAGACAACACGCAACACGCTGAATATTAAGCAGTTTCATAAAGTAGAGTTGCAAGATTACACTTCACAGCTTCTCGATTGAACAATATATAATAAATTCGTGCAACCTTTAACTTTTTGCTTCTTTGATTATCCAGTCTCGAAATTGTTTTGCTGCACCAGATAAAGAGTTTCTATTATAGTAAACAAGGTGATATCCAAAACCTTTAAGTTCTATATCAGACAGATAAACGAGTTTTCCCGTGTCGATTTCCGTGCGAATTAATTCATCCCAAAGAAGGGCCATTCCCTGACCATCAATGACAGCTTGAAATCTGGTATTTGAATCGGTTATAGTGAGGTCTGCTGAGGATGGCATATACTCTAAACCAGCATCCTCGTGCCATGCACGAATGGCTTCATATCCTCCGGAGAAGGCGTCATTTAAGAAAGGGATAGTTTGCATGGCTTGATTCAAACCCAGACGGCTAGCTTCTTTTGCAACTTTGGGGTTGCCGATAAGGAAAGATGAGGAGTCCGCAAGCAAGTCGTGACTGAAGCCACTCCAAGTATCACCCCAAAGAATAACCAAGTCAAAGTTGGCATTATTAAATTCATCTATTGAATTGATTGCTTCAAGTTTAAGGCTTAACTCTGGACAATCTTGAAAAAAATTAACCAGCCTTGGCGACAACCATCTTGAAGCAAAAAGAGTAAGAACCCCAACAGTTACAGTGTTTGAACTTTTTCCACGTAACTGCTCAACTTTATTGTCAATCTGGTTGAGAGATGTTTGTGAAACATGCCAGAGATTACGTCCAGCAGTGGTCAACGCAAGTTTAGATTTGGTTCTCTCAAAAAGCATAAATCCAAGTTCCTTTTCAAGTTTATTGATTTGATAGCTGACAGCACCTTTTGACTGACATAACTCTTCTGCTGCTACAGTAATACTTTCGTAGCGGGCCACGGTACCAAAAATTTTAAGAGAGTTATAGGATCTAAATCGCATCAAATCGGTTTAATGTTTTAAACGGTTCATACAAATTATTAATCGTGTTTTGATAAAAA
>JBBWVR010000151.1:0-12116 GCA_050256315.1 Gammaproteobacteria bacterium
ACATCAGCTGCTTGTCTGGCGCTGGCAAAAACTCGATAACCTTTAGCTCTGAGACCGCGCGCAAGATGCGCACCAATGCCAGTTGAACAGCCAGTAATAAGAATGGATTTTACTTCTGCAACTGAGTCCATCGATCTGCCCTTTCTTTTAATTCTGGATTAATACTCTCAGAGCGCAAAACCAAAAAATCATAAGACATTCTAAATCGCGGGTGAGCAATCATTTCTTTCTCTTTTTTGGGCTGACAGGTTTCAAGCTTGTGCTGCATTAACCAAGTGTCTCGCACTCGAGCAGAAAGCCACTTGGGCATCATCACTTGCTCAACTTGCCTCTTAACCACATCCTCTGCCGCCTGGTTCATTGCCAGAAATCTTGATTTTTTCTTTTTGTTGAGCTGCTCAAATCGCTTATTTAGCGCACTCCATAGGAAAACAGCAAATAGAAAAGCAGGTGTTACAGATTTACCTGCTTTAATCCTCTCAGAGGTGTTAATTAGGGCTTGCTCGATAAAAGTCGTGCTTTCGGTTTGCTGGAAAAGTTGTTTTAGCAAGCCCAGGTTTTCAAGCTGTTGAAAAACCTCAAGACCCTTCTCATTATGAAAAAGCTTTGTGCATTCGTCAAACAATCTAGCCGGCGGAATATTACCAAGCAGGCTTGCTTGTTTATTAATCGCCTTAAGGATCTCTTCTGACAAGCTTGCACCCAACTTGACTTGGAAGCGCACAGCGCGAATCATTCGCACAGGATCCTCTTCAAAGCGTTCGATTGGATCACCAATCATCTCTATGCGACCAGCATTAAGATCGTCAAGTCCGCCAACATAATCAATCACTTCTGATGCTGCCACATCATAATACAAGGCGTTAACAGTAAAGTCACGGCGAAAAGCGTCTTCTTCAAGAGAACCATAAAGGTTATCCCTAACTACGCCATTATTACTCGTCTGCACCTTACCTGCACGAAATGTTGCCACTTCAAGGAATTTTCTTGCGGAAAACATCACATGCAGTAAACGAAAGCGTCGACCAATTAATCGGGAGCGTTTAAAAAGCTTATGGGCCTGTTCAGGTGTTGCGCTTGTCGCAATATCAAAATCCTTCGGATGGTACCCAAGCAATAAATCACGGATACAACCACCCACTAAATAACTCTCAAAGCCGGCTTTTGTCAAAGCACTAATAACCTTGAGGGCGTCTTTGTCTAATAATTGTTTGTCAAATTGTTGCGCTTGACGGATTGGCTTCACAGGTGAACAGTTTCTTTGGGTGTCCAGTTAGGGCATTTATGCTCTACCACCACGGTTGTATAAATACCACCTCGAACATTAAATACTGCCTCTAAACGCATAAACCTTGGCTCTGTCGCCGCCACTAAGTCACTAAGAATTTTATTGGTCACTGCCTCATGAAAGCAACCTTCATCCCTAAAAGACCAAATATAATTTTTAAGCGCTTTGAGTTCAACGCAACGTTCGTCAGCAATGTATTCAAGATTCAAGATGGCAAAATCAGGCTGGCCAGTCATTGGACACAAACAAGTGAATTCTGGCATATCAATACGTATAACGTAATCTCGCTCGGGGTTGGGGTTTTCAAAAGTTTCTAAACTCTTACTTGGTAAACTAGGCATTACTTTTCCCTTTGGTATATAAATTGGGTATTTTAACAAGATAGGTCGACAAGTTTCCGTGCCTAAATTGATAAAGGATGATTATTAAAATAATAACTAAAAAATGGATCCACCAGAGGCCAATCCAAGCATCTATCTCACCACGCTCTAGGGCGCCTTTAGCCATTAACAGGCCATTGTTATACAGCATAAAAACACCAACACCAATCAATAAGCCAATGCCTTTTCCACCTCGTGGAGATGCCTTTCCTAATAATACGCCAAGCGCCGACAGAATGAGTACACTAAGTGGTTGTGAGAAACGCCACTGCAATTCGGCAGCAGCAGCATTGCTTGGATCTGCCAAAAGATCTAGTGTCGATTGACCTTCAATTTTGGTGTAGACAACTTCCGACTCTTGAGTCTCTCCTGAAATAATTTGTAAATCGTATTGGTCAAATACAAGAATACTCTTATTCTCACTGCTCGGAATGCCTTGGTAGCGCACCCCATCTTTAAGACGCAAATAAACGCTGCGAGTATCAGGATCTGTGTATTTTGTCGCTTCAGAAGCCAAGACAATCAAAGGCCTGCCTTTGGCGGAGGCGTAAATGAAGATCTCTTCCATATTTTGTTCTTGCACATCATCAGGTGTCGAAGACTCAGAGGCATAGAACACAATCTCGCCATCTTTAAACTCTTGAAACTCGCCCTCTTTGATAAAGGAAAATTCAGAAGCATTTTTGCTTTCTTCAACAATCAGATTTTTCTGCTCTTTAGCCCATGGAACTGCAGAGGTGGTTAAAAAGAAAATAAACACAGTAGCCACAACAACAACCGGTTGAATAAAGAGCATAAAGTGCTTGTCACCCAAACCCAGCGAGTTAAGTACGATAGCTTCCGAACTCTTATAAAGCTGAGAAATTGTAAGAATAATAGCCAAGAACAAGGATAGTGAAAAGATTAGCGGCACATCTCTGATCATATTAAAGCCAATAAGCGGCAATAATTCTTGAATGGGAACGCCCTGGCGGACGCTCTCCTTCACCATTAAAACAAACTGATTGCCAAAGACAACCAAGCCAATGATAAAGATCATGGCAAAAAACAGCACACTTACATTGCGCATAAGATACCTAGCTATGCGACTATTTTGGTATTGAAAGATTCTAAGAAGATTCGTTTTCATAATCGAGTCGAATCAGTCTACCAGATAATAACGGCTATTTCTTTTGCTTCATTGAGTCAAAGAATTCATCATTAGTCTTAGAAAATCTTAATCTTTCAAGCAAGAATTCTGCGGCATCAACTGTATCCATTGGGTGCAGAATTTTACGCAAAATCCAAATTTTCTGAAGTTCCTGCTCCTCGGTAAGCAATTCTTCGCGACGTGTGCCTGAGGCATTAATGTTAATCGCTGGGAAAATACGTTTTTCAGAAAGACGACGATCAAGATGCAATTCCATATTGCCAGTACCTTTGAATTCTTGGTAAATAACCTCGTCCATTTTTGAACCGGTATCGACCAAGGCAGTAGCAATAATGGTAATACTGCCGCCGTTTTCAATGTTTCTAGCAGCACCAAAAAAGCGTTTTGGTCTTTGCAATGCGTTGGCATCAACACCACCTGTCAACACCTTGCCCGAAGATGGCGCAACAGTATTGTAGGCTCTTGCCAATCGGGTGATTGAGTCAAGTAGAATAATGACATCTTTGCCTTGTTCGGCGCGTCTTTTGGCTTTTTCAATAACAATTTCAGCAACCTGAACGTGGCGCTTTGCAGGCTCGTCGAAAGTAGAGGAAATCACCTCACCTCTAACTGAGCGCTCCATCTCAGTCACCTCTTCCGGACGCTCATCAATGAGCAACACAATCAACTCACAGTCTGGATGGTTGATGGCAATCGATGATGCAATATTTTGCATAATCATCGTTTTACCAGCCTTAGGTGGCGCAACCAACAAGCCCCTTTGGCCCTTACCAAATGGCGCAACTAAGTCAATAACTCTAGCAGTAATATCTTCTGTACCACCATTGCCAATCTCTAACTTTAGCCTTTGATTTGGATGCAGTGGTGTAAGTGAAGAAAAAGGAATTCTATTTCTGATATTTTCCGGCTTATCGCCATTAACCTCTAGAACTTTGACTAAAGCAAAATACTTTTCACCTTTTTTTGGTGCGCGAATCTTGCCAGTAACAACATCACCTGTTGACAAGTTAAAACGTCTAACTTGATTCGGTGAGACATAAATATCATCAGGGCCAGAAACATACGAATCGTTAGCAGATCTCAGAAAACCATAACCTTCTTGCAAAATATCCAGCACACCATCACCCAAAACTTCTTCATCATTGTCTGCCTTGTGTTTCAAGATCGCAAAAATAAGCGTTTGTTTTTTTGCTCTTGAGATATTTTCAATGCCCATAGCTTGCGCCATTTCCATAAGTTCGGCTGGCGTTTGTATTTTAAGGTCGGATAATTTCATAATTGATTTTTAGTGATATTGATGTTGACGGTTTGTCAAGTGGTGGTTTAATACAGGTTGTATTGAGGGTTGCACTATTACCAGCGTAAGTTGCGCTGACAGCAATTGGTATTTTAAGTTTTTGTTTTAGTAAAGTAAATTAGTTTAAGCCAAGCCTTTAGTATGGGTTTCTAAATATTGGAATCTATAAATGCACTCAATTCAGCTTTCGATAATGCACCAACCTTGGTGGCTTCAACTGCACCATCTTTAAATAAAAGCATGGTAGGAATACCTCTAATGCCGTATTTCGGTGGCGTCTGCACGTTTTCGTCAACGTTGACTTTGGCAATAGTCACACGACCATCATATTCATTTGCAATGTCATCTAGAATGGGTGAAAGAGCCTTACAAGGGCCGCACCATTCTGCCCAAAAATCTACTAAAACTGGTTGTGATGCATTGATAACGTCAGCATCAAAAGAAGCGTCTGTGACCGCTTTAATTTTGTCGTTCATGATATTAGAAAAGTGAAATAGAAAGTTAGAATCAAGAGAATTCTTGCGCCCATTATATCACCAAACTTACTAAATACCGAGATTGTTGCACTGTAGCAACTTCGAGCACTTTATAAATCGGTAAAGTGTATTAAAATCAATAACTTATAAATCTTTAAAAAATTTACGCTTCCGCAAACCCCGTCCAAAAATCAATTATTTACAATTATTCTTACCATTTGTTTTAAGCGATGGCCAAAAACGGTAGAAACCGCCTTACTAAGGTCTATGCAATAAAAGCCAAGATGAGTGGAATGGTAACAAAGGATAACGCCGTTTGCAAGGTGATAATACTTGTCATCAATTCAGCCTCACCGCCCAATTGTTTGGCTAACGTATAAGAACTGACAGCCGTTGGTGCACAGCCAAATATGACCAGAACAATTTTTTCTGTCGTGTTGAACTCAAAATAATCACTGACAAAATAAATAATCAACGGGAAAATAGCCAGTTTTAAAACACAGGAGATAATGAGTGGGCTAATTTTAATCGAAAGGCTCCTAATTTTGATGTTTGCTCCCAGGCCCAAAAGCAGCACGGGTATAGCACCCAATCCTAGCAGTCGAGTGGTTTCATGAACAATAGGCACATCTCTCACGTTCGCTACCGAGAACACAAAACCCACGATAATTGACAAAATAAGCGGGTTTTTAGCCAACTCGGCGACAACACCAGTTAATCTGGATTTTACGGCACTGGATGTGACATCTTGTAGAGCGATCACCATAAAGGTCACTATCACGACATTGACAACTGGAATAAGGATTGCCATAAGACTGGTTCCTATTGCCAATCCCTGGGCGCCAAAAAGGCTACCAGAGATTGCCAGCGCAATAAAGGCGTTGTGTCTAGCAGCACCCTGCATGACCGAGCTTGATATTGCCCCAGAGTAGCCAAATACCTTACTCAATAAAATCGATAAAAATATTACCGCAAAAAAACCACTAAGAATAACAAGTGCATAACTACCGAAAAGGGCTGGAGAAAAATGAATTTGTGAGATTTCATTAAACAACAACGCCGGCATTAAAATCCAGTAAACCAGCTTGTCGTTTAGATTCCAAAAAGCCTCATCTAGTATTTGATTGCGTCTCAACAGGTTACCAATAATCATTAGCATGAAAATTGGTGCAATGGCAAAAACGACGTCAGTAACCTGCAAGTTCATAACAATCTCTTATTTTGGCGAATGCTCAAAGGGTTTTAATATAATCAATGGCCATTTGCAATCTGGCAAGCGTCTTATCCTTGCCAACAAGTTCAGCGCAAACATCAATACTGCCTGCCTTGCCATCACCACTTAGTGCGAGCCTAAAAGGCTGCCCTACCTTGCCAAAACCAACACCCTGCTGCTCACAAACCCCTTGAATTTCACCGTGTACAGCCTCAGCATTCCAAATGTCAAGTGCCGAGAGCTTTGAGTAAAGTGCCTCAATAATAGGTTGTGACTTGCTACTGAATTGTTTGTTGGCTTGTTTTTCATCAAAAGTTGCAAAATCCTGATAGAACATAACGCAACTATTGGCCATTTCCACCAGAGTTTTTGATCTATCTCGCAACGACTCAACCACATCTTCTATTCTGGGGCCACTATTAATGTCGATCGAGCGTTGCTCTAAGTGCCATTGCAAGTGTTGAATCAATTCTGAAATGTCAATGCTTTTAATATAGTGCTGATTTAACCAAATCAACTTTTCTTGATTAAAACTCGCAGGTGCTTTGTTGATATTATTAAGATCAAACAAATCAATCATTTCTTCTAACGAAAAAACCTCTTGATCACCGTGTGACCAACCAAGACGCA
Source organism: Gammaproteobacteria bacterium (assembly GCA_050256315.1). Taxonomy (GTDB): domain Bacteria; phylum Pseudomonadota; class Gammaproteobacteria; order PS1; family Pseudothioglobaceae; genus Pseudothioglobus. The sequence continues at coordinate 6,435 of JBBWVR010000151.1, forward strand.
CAATATAGTTAAGCAGTGCCTTTGGTAAAAACCCTTCGTCTCGATAAGTCATCACATTGACTGCACCGTGGCGTTTTGATAAACGCGCACCGTCACCACCCAAAATCATCGGCACATGAGCAAAAGCTGGCAAATCCCAATTAAGCGCGGTGTATAAATTAATTTGTTTTGGCGTGTTGTTAATATGGTCATCGCCGCGAACAACACAGTCAATCACCATATCATGATCATCAACAACAACCGTCAAATTGTAAGTAGGCGAACCATCAGAGCGCGCAATAATTAAGTCATCAAGCTCTGAATTAGCAATTTCAATATCTCCTTTAACGTGGTCCCTAAAGACCACTTTTCCCTCGTCTGGATTGAGAAAACGAATAACACCACTAGATAAATTTTTGTCTCGACAACAGCCATCATATTTTGCTTTTTCACCCGCGGCCATTTTGTCTTCTCTCAATTTCTCCAAGCGCTCTTTAGAGCACTCGCAGTAGTACGCCCTACCCTTTTTCAATAACTCATCAATAACCTCTTCGTAACGATCAAAGCGATCCGTTTGATAGATTGGACCCTCGTCATAATCAAGCCCAAGCCAATCCATGCCTTGCAATATTGCATCAACAGATGCCTGAGTGGATCGCTCTCTATCTGTGTCTTCAATTCTAAGCGTAAATTGGCCGTTATTTTTCCTAGCCCAAAGCCATGCAAACAATGCCGTTCTGGCGCCGCCAATATGAAGGTAGCCTGTGGGAGATGGTGCGAATCTGGATTTCATAAAGATATATATTTTTGAATAAAAATTAAGAAGTGTTTTGAATTAATATCAAGCCATTAGCTCTCTTAAATATTGGCATTTCGCGATAGCTTGCATGCCACAGATTAAATCAAATGAAGTGATAATTTTACACTGATATAATTAACTTCTAATAGTCAAATATCTGCAGTATTTCAATGGAATTTACCCAACAAGACGCCAATCACAACTCCATTATTACCCACAACCTCTCAGCCATAACTTTGGCTCATACAGAGTTAAAAAAACCCTGCTTTATTTCACCAAGAAATACCGAGGAACTCTCAATACAGTCTTTAGCTGAAGTCAACAAGGAGCTGCTCTTCCGACTCACTTGCCAAGAGCCACTCGATTTATTAATTATTGGCACAGGCGAGCGCGTGATTTTTCTCTCTGCCAAGCAACAAGTTGCACTTGGCGAACTCGGACTTGGTGTTGAGTGCATGAATAATATTTCCGCCTGCAGTAGTTTTAATTTACTACTCTCAGACGCGCGAGCGGTTGGTTTGTTGATCCTATGATTGCCTATTTGTACAAAAAATTCAAACTTTTTTACCGCTATTTTAAAATTGACGCCCCGCTACTATTGCTCATAGTTATTATTTCGGGACTTGGTTTATTGATTCTCTACAGCAGCTCAGGTGGCTCTTTAAGTCCTGTTTACAGACAATTGACCCATTTAGCGCTGGCAACTGGGGTGATGCTGGTTGTTGCGCAAATACCGCCACTTTATATGAAAAGATCGGCACCTATTTTGATGATTATTGGTATTTTTCTACTGATTATGGTGTTATTTTTTGGCAGCTCTGGTGGTGGCGCTCAGCGCTGGCTAAACCTTGGCTTGGTGAAATTTCAACCCTCCGAAATGATGAAAGTGATTGTGCCCATTGCCATTGCCTCTATTCTTTCTGATCGAACCCTGCCCCCAAGGGCGGCACCCACATTAATTTCTTTAGGCGCAATAGCCATCGTTGTGTTACTGATTGCGAAACAGCCGGATTTAGGCACTTCACTTTTAATTGGCGCTTCAGGCGTCTATGTTTTGTTTTTTTCTGGCGTCAGCATCAAACTACTAAAAAATCCATGGCTTAATTTTAGTCTGTTGCTAAGCCTTGTATCAGGCGGGCTGTATATTGCTTGGAATTATTTACTAATTACGTATCAAAAGAAACGTATTTTGACTTTGTTTAACCCAGAATCCGACCCGCTTGGCTCGGGCTATCACATTTTGCAATCCAAAATTGCGATAGGTTCTGGCGGCTTCACCGGTAAGGGGTTACGGCAAGGCTCCCAATCTCAGCTTGATTTTTTGCCTGAGGACTCTACTGATTTTATTTTCTCAGTACTGGCAGAGGAGCTGGGCTTTCTAGGTGTTCTTTTACTACTGCTCATTTACGGACTAATTATCTATCGTTGCTTCAGTCTTTCACTGCGTTGCGAAGACAACTTCTCCAAGCTCTTAGGCGCCAGTTTATCGATGATCTTTTTTACCTATGTCTTTGTCAATATTGGCATGGTCTCTGGCCTGTTGCCAGTCGTTGGAGTGCCCCTACCACTGGTCAGCTACGGTGGCTCCTCTCTAATGACATTAATGGCAAGTTTTGGCATAATTATGTCTATTCATAAGCACAAAGGACCGAGGTATTTACAACGATGAAAGCTGTCTTTATTGCCCTGCTTTTATTCATCAATACGACAGTATTTGCTGAGATCTTGCCATCAACACACTTTAAATCTGTGCAAGTTTTTATAAATGAAATGGTTCAAATTCATGGCTTTAATAAATCTGAATTGCAGTTTATTTTTTCAAAAATACAGTTAAAAAAAGTAGATAAAAGCACGCAAAAAAAATCAACCACCACCACTCGTAGTGCTGAAAAAATGAGTTGGAAAAAATACCAATCCATTTTTGTAACCAAAGACAGAATTGATAGTGGTGTGATTTTTTGGCAAAACAACAAACAAACACTATCAAATGCCGAGAAAAAGTACGGTGTTCCCAGTGCAATTATCGTGGCCATTCTTGGCATTGAAACCAATTACGGCAAGGTACAGGGAAAATACCCAACCCTTAAAACGCTTATTGGCAAAGTGTTTGGGGCCTCTAGCCGTAGAAATTTCTATCGAAAAGAATTAGAGTCGTTCTTGCTATTGGCTAGAGAAAACACACTACCGCCATTGGCCATTAAAGGCTCTTCCGCAGGCGCCCTGGGTTACGCCCAATTCATCCCTAGTTCTTATCGATATTATGCCGTGGATTTTGACAATGACTTTAGGGTGGATCTATTTAACAACACACACGATGCAATCGGTTCCATAGCAAACTATTTGGCCCAGCATGATTGGCAAAAAGATGGAGAGATAGCTGAGGTAATTGAACTGGATAAAACTCAACTATCTCTTGCCCAAGCAAAGATATCCAAGCCCACCAAAAACGCGCAATACTGGCGAGAGTTGGGACTTGATATAGACAACACAATTAGCGACGATGCCAAACTTGCCTTTATTCGCTTGCACGACGATCAATCAATGCAAACTTGGCTGACATTCTGGAACTTTTACGCCATTACTCGCTATAATCACGATAACCGCTACGCGATGACCGTTTATCAATTGTCAGCGCAATTAAAGCAAGCATTTACTTCAACTATTTAGAGTTAATTTTCTATGAAATTTCTATCATTCTCTTCCCTTTTTAAAGCCCTCATAATCCTCTCTCTAGCAAGCAGTGTTAACGCGAAAGAGCCAAAATTCTACACCCCTGAAGCACCTACTATCGGCGCTGCCGCCTATATCATCTTGGATCATAACTCCGGGAAAATTATCGCCGAAAATAATTCAGATGAGCAGAGAGCGCCAGCAAGTCTAACCAAATTAATGACCTCTTATGTTGTCTTTAAACGCCTCAAAGAAGAATTTATTAGCCTTGATGACAAAGTAAAGATTAGTGAAAAAGCATGGAAAACTGGCGGCTCTAGAAGTTTTATTGAAATTGGTAAGCTGATTAAACTTGAAGACTTATTAATGGGTATGATCATTCAATCGGGCAATGACGCCTCAGTTGCACTTTCAGAGCATGTCGCCGGATCTGAAGGCACCTTCGTACTGTTTATGAATGAATATGCGCTCGATCTTGGCATGGATAACACCAATTTCGAAAACGCTTCTGGCCTGCCTCATGACAATCAATACACAACAGCTCACGATATCGCCATTTTGTCTTCCGCCATTATTCGCGAATTTCCAGACTTCTACCAGTGGTACTCTCAAAAAGAATTTACTTACAACAACATTAGACAAAGCAACCGTAATAAGTTACTTTGGTCTGATGCCACTGTTGATGGCCTTAAAACAGGCTATACCGAAAAAGCGGGCTACTGCCTAGTGACGAGCGCCAACCGAGTTGGTATGCGCTTGATCTCTGTAGTGCTGGGCTCTGACAGCCCTACGGTGCGTGTATCCGAAACACAGAAATTACTTGACTACGGCTTTAGATTCTTTGAGACACAATCCATTGATGATGTTTCTCAACAAGTGCCTGTGTTTAAATCCAAGAAAAGCAGCATAAAAGTAGGCGTCATCAGCTCTCCTTACATAACCCTTCCTAGAAATCAGTTTAGATACACGACACAAACAATCCATTTAAGCGAGCAATTAACTGCGCCAATCACACGTGGTGATAATGTCGGCGAACTGGTGCTTAGCTTTAAGGATAAAGTATTGGCGCGTATGCCTTTAGTTGCACTTGAAGACGCGCCCGAATCGGGGTTTTTTGCAAGAATGATCGACTCCATTAAAATGCTCTTCTAAAAGGCCTCATAAATGGTTTATTTAAACGGCAAATTTCTTGAAAAAGACAAAGCCCTTGTTTCCGTGATGGACAGAGGTTTTTTGTTTGGTGATAGTGTTTATGAAGTCCTTCCTGTCTATAAAGGTAGTGTCTTCTGTATTAAACCACACCTTGACCGACTTAGCGAAAGCTTACAGGCAATCAAAATACCCAATCCATACTCAAACGAACAATGGCACACAATACTTCAACAGCTCATTAATTATCACCCACAGCACGCTAATCAGTCCATTTATTTGCAAGTCACAAGAGGCTGTGATACTGACAGAAAACACACCTATGGCAAACTTAAGCCCACGGTTTATATACAATCAAGCCCTTTTGAAATTATCCGTAAAGAGGATTTTCTAACAGGGATTTCGGCAATAACGCGTGACGATATTCGCTGGAGTCAATGCAATACGAAAGTCACCTCCCTTCTTGCAAATATTATGTACGCTCAAGAGGCAAAACAAAATAATGTCGAGGACGTGATTCTTTGTCGTAACGATGTCGTCACAGAGTGCTCAAGCGCCAACCTCTTTATTGTTAAGGACGGCTGTGTTTACACCCACCCCAAAGGCCCTCATATCTTACCAGGCATCACACGGGAAGTTGTTTTGGAGTGTGCCGACTATTGCGGCATTAACACCGAAGAAGCTCTTATGTCAAAAGAGGATTTATTTGATGCAGACGAAGTTTGGATTTCTAGCTCAACACGCGAAGTGCTACCAATAACTAAGATTGATGATGTTTTAATTAATCAAGGCCAAGTTGGGGAAATGTGGCCCTTGATTTTCGATCGCTACCAGGTAGAAAAAAGCCTAAACAGTTAATTATCAGTGACAGATTTTTCTCACTATTGAGACACTAAGAAATATTGATTTGCAGTAAAATATTACCTAGTGTCGAGGGTAAACCGACAATGAATAATTATGAACCCCGCCAGGCCCGGAAGGGAGCAACGGTAATAGTTTTTTCTTGTGTTGGATTCTATTCTCGGCACTACTTACACCACAATTGTTAAACCGACATTCATGAGTGAGCACTACCAAGTTTTAGC
>JBBWVR010000152.1:0-3035 GCA_050256315.1 Gammaproteobacteria bacterium
AGTTATATGTATTTTCGTCGTGATGGCGAGGCTCATGAAGAAGCTCTGAGTCATGCTTATGGCAAAACCGGTGTGCCTATTTTACTAACGACCATTACCACAATGGCCGGCATGTCATCCCTTGCCGCAACGGGTATGGCGCAGTTTGCCAACTTTGGCTTGTCTTCTGCTGCCGGCGTATTAATGGCTTTTCTCTACACCATCTACCTATTGCCAGTGTTATTGGATTATTGGCACCCAATGCCAATTGAAAAACCACAAAAACAACAAGCAAGTGGTTTTATCGGTCGCTTAATACGAATTAAGAATGGCTCCCTGACTTTCCTCTGCTTGTTTATCAAGCCGCTACACTTTTTCGCGAGAAAATTGGGATTGATATGGCTGCTGAGTGCAGTATGGTTGCAACCTTTGCTGGATAAAATACCGGCGTTCGTTGAGCGTTTTCGTTATGCTGTCGTAGTGGTGTTTGTCGGTATTTTTGCCGCCTGTCTGTACGGCGCCTCGCAAGTTAAAATTGACTCTAATATTGTTGAACTCTTCTCTGAAGATGTGCCGATTCGAGCGGCTTACGATATTGTGGACGAGCACATGATGGGCTCTGGCAATATGTTAATCATGCTCAAAATGGGCGAGTCGGATGCAATGATGGAGCCTGCAGTGTTAAGGGTAATGAGTGACCTTCAACAGACCCTGCAGCAAAATTATGGCGACTATATTATTCGCAGTAATTCGTTGGCGGACTTGGTGAAAGAGACGCACGCCATTATGCAAGGCGACGAGCGTTACCGCTCTATCCCCGACGACAAAACAACGGTTTCGCAACTGCTTTATTTGTTCAACAGTGCCAATCCAAAAGAGCGTCGAGCATTGGTCAGTGATGATTATTCCAAGAGCTATATCAGCGTGCAACTGAGGAACGCTGGTTCGACTGAGTACGCCTTGTTTTTTGATGATATACAGCGCGATATTGACAATGCTTTTGCTGGACTTAAGCAGCGCTTTCCGCAAATGCAAGTGCAAATCACTGGCAGCTTTGCATTAATGATGAAGTTGGCTGATGATCTGAGTCATTCCCAGTTTAAGAGCTTGGCGATTGCCGCGGTTGTGATTAGTGCACTATTAATGGTGACGCTGGGGTCGCTGCAAGCGGGACTGATATCTATTATTCCAAACCTAATCCCCGCAACACTGGCGTTTGGTCTGATGGGACTTTTGGACGTGCCACTGGATACCGATACGTTAATTATCGCACCGCTTATTATCGGCATAGCTGTGGACGATACCATTCATTTTATTAGCCATTATCGCATGGCACTTGTTGCTACCAATAATATGAAACTTGCGCTGATAGACGCTATTAAAGAGGTGGGTCAGGCGGTTACATTTACCACTTTAATCCTGGGTTGTGGCTTCTTTATGTTAAGCTTTAGCGACCATTTGGGTCTGGTAAAAATTGGCACCTTTGGCTCGCTTGCCATTTTTGTCGCTTTGCTGTGCGACCTGTTATTTTTCCCTGCTTTGATTATGATTTTTAAACCAAAATTCGGCGAGAAAAATGTTGACGATAATTTTAATTTTAGCGGAGATGTTAAATGACTGCTCGAACCCTACTTGTAACTTTTATTAGTGCTGTATTGATGATTGGCAGCCCTGTTGCCATGGCCGATACTGGCTTGAGCGCATTGGAGTTAATGCAGAAAGTTGACGATAATAGAAGAAACACAGCAAATTCTGCGTTTACCAGCATGATTATAACTACTTGCAAATACGGCACCTCTGGGGGCAAGTTAAAATGTGTTGAAAATCCTCGTGTAAAGATAATTGAAAGTGCGCAAATTAATACCGGCAAAGACAATTTGGATACTCGCTCACTTATTATGGTGGTGGCGCCTGAGTACGAAAAAGGTATCGGCATGCTGAGTTATGCTTACAACGACGGCGACAAAGAAAATGAAACTTGGCTATATTTGCCAGCACTTGGCAAAGTAAAGAAGATTGCTGTTAGCCAGGGCGAGGGTGATAACACCGAAGCGGCCAGTCTGTTTGGAACTGAAATCTCACTGGAAGATCAGGAAGTCGGCAAGCTTGATGATTACACATATGAGATTATTGAGAGAGGAGAGTACAAAGGTAGACCTGTTGTGGTGATTGAGTCAACGCCAAATGCTGATCGTCTCAATAAAAGTAGCAATGGAAAAACACAAACGTGGATTGATACAGAGCGTTTTGTGGCTTTAAAAGTGCAAATATTCGACCAACAGGGAAATATTATCAAAAGGATTCAAGCCGGCTCTATTGAGTATATAAATCAAACTTGGGTAGCAAAAAGCCTTGGGTTTATGAATTTAGTCAGTCAACGCCTCACCAATATGAAAATAGATAAAATCACTTTTGGTGTGGATATTGACCCAGAATTCTTAACGCCAAAGGCGCTTAGTGATGAAGCCTTTAGAGAGGAGCATATGGCAAAACTTCGCGCTCAATCGCAATAGATTGAATCACTTGTATTGGTAATTTGCCAATAGTAAGCATAATTAATCTAAATAGTATTAATTTATTAAATTTATTTTTCAATAAACCACTATTTCTGTGCATAATGCGCACAATAATACCCAAGCACAGTCTTTAAACTAGTGTGACTTAAAACAGTCAAGGGTAGCTATGCAGAACACTGGGGATTTTTTATTAGAATTAGGACAACTTAAGGAAGATCACGTGACTCAATTGTCAGCGTCTTTTAACAACCTCCCCAAGAGTAATTATCTTGATGGAGATTATCGTTTGCGTCGTTATTCACATTTTAACTTTTCTGCAAATGTCCTGAAGAAGATGCCAGCAAAAGCGTTCGAACAGAGTGCTGAATTTAATGATTTTCAAGGCAACGTTGCACGACAATACGAAGATATTGAGCAAGATCTCATTGATTCTGAGGCCTTTTTTGAAATCTTTTCACGCTTTAAAGATATTGCAAATTTGGATGATGAGGCCAACATAGAAGTGCATCAAATACGAATCATAGCCGGAGGCGAGCAAGG
>JBBWVR010000153.1:0-4073 GCA_050256315.1 Gammaproteobacteria bacterium
TGATTCTAAAATACCCATACCAAGATCAAGCGTCTGAATAAAGCGACTTTCTTCTTTCTTTAAGGCTTTTTCAACATTGGCTAGATTCTCAGCCATTTCAGGACAAGCAATATTGTATTGATTGGCTAAAACCTTGGCCAATTTGTAAAAGAACACGTCCTTAATGCCTAGTGTGTGTCCGTGACGAATGGCGCGACGAATAATTCTTCGCAGAACATAACCTCGGCCTTCGTTAGAAGGAAGGATGCCGTCAACAATCATAAAGGCTGTTGAGCGAATGTGATCAGCAATTACTCTGACCGAAGCATTATCGTCAGTAATATTATTTACTTTAGGTGTTAAGGCAATAATCTCAGCGGTAATTTCCTTAAAGCTATCAATATCATAATTATTGTTCTCGTGCTGTAGTACCGCTGCCAAGCGCTCCAGACCCATACCAGTATCAATGCCTGGCGCCTCAAGAGGCACAAGCGTGCCGTCTTGTTGACGGTCAAACTGCATAAATACTAGATTCCAAATTTCGATAAAGCGATCGCCATCTTCTTCAGGCGTACCTGGAGGGCCGCCTTGGATATGATCGCCGTGGTCGTAGAAGATTTCACTGCAAGGGCCGCAAGGGCCGGTATCGCCCATTTGCCAGAAATTATCCTTGGCGCCGCAACGCGAAATACGATCCGCAGGGAAGCCAATTTCATTAACCCAAATATCGACCGCCTCGTCATCATCTTCAAAGACGCTAACCCAAAGCTTTTCTTTAGGTAGTTTTAATTCTTCGGTTAGAAATTCCCAAGCAAAACCAATAGCTTCAGTTTTAAAGTAATCACCAAAACTGAAGTTGCCTAGCATTTCAAAAAATGTGTGATGACGCGCCGTGTAGCCGACATTTTCTAAGTCGTTATGCTTGCCACCCGCTCTGACACAGCGCTGACAAGAAACTGCACGCTTGTCGTCTCTTTTAACCGCACCAATAAAAACATCCTTAAAAGGCACCATACCGGCATTAACAAAAAGTAGCGTTTTGTCATTATGAGGCACCAACGAAGCGCTAGCCTCAATTGTGTGACCATTGCTTTCAAAATAACTAAGGAATTTTTGTCGAATCTCGGCGGCTTTCATGTTTCTATTAAATTAACGAAAGTCGCTAATTATACGCACAGGCGCGCTACAGCGCAAAGAACTCCTGCAGGCAATCACACAATTTAGCGTGTACTGCCAAGTCTAGGGAGCCCAGCTTTCTAACAAAGCAAAGTTTATCAATAACTCGCATTTGATCAAGCATGATATAACCCTTCGAATTGTCAAAGTTACACTCAATTCGACTGGGCAATTTCTCACACTTGGTTGTCATTGGCGCGACAATCCTATTGGGAAGCGCATTCAATTCATCGGGCGAGATAATGGCGCAAAGACCTAAATTCTCAACAACGCGACCTTTTTCTGGATTTTTTAAAACAAGCCAGACATCAAATCGATTCAAGCTTTCTTCTACCATCTCCATACTATCTCTAACTCCTTCGACTCATTGTCCATTTGCCAAGTCACTCTTGGCTTCTTTTCTACTGTAATTAGCAGGCCATCGCCGAGCACAACAAAATTCAACTCTTTACCCTCTAAGTTTGCAAGCTCCACGATGGGTTTAGGAATGCGAATGCCTTGTGAATTACCAATTTTGATGATTTGTGCCATGGTAAGTAATTATATTGTAATTACTTACTTATAACAAGCTCGCCTTTAACTCAGCAGTTCAATGCTGCCAGCGCCGAGTCTTGCGACTTCTGCATGCTCACCAGAAAGATCGATTACAGTCGTTGGTTCGGGTGGGCAGTGACCTGCATCAATCACAATTTCAACCGCATTACCAATGCTATCCTCAACATCCCAAGCATTATAAAACTCAGTATCGCCAAGAATCAACGAAACACTCATCAATGGCTCATTGAGTTTATCCAAAATAGCTTGCACCACCTTATGGTGAGAAATTCTCAGACCAATGGTTTTACTTTTTGAGTGCAGAAGCCTATTGGGCACACCTCTTGTGCCTTCAAGAATGAAGGTATAAGCGCCGGGTAATATCTTTTTCATCAAGCGAAATGAAGTGTTGTCCAGCTTTGCATATTCACCGACATGAGATAAGTCACGCATCATCAAGGTGAAGTGATGGTGTTTATCCAATTTCCTAATACGCCTAATTTGCTCCAAGCCATTCTTATTACCCAAAGTGCAGCCCAAGGCATAGCCCGAATCCGTTGGATAGGCAATGACACCGCCCGAGTGGAGTATTTCAACAACCTGCTTAACGTAGCGATCTTGCGGATTGTCCGGATGAATGCTGATTAATGTTGACATATTAGGAGGTCTTTGGCATAAATCATTTGAAAATTTGCTGGGTGATCAAAAAAAAAGAATAAAAAATGTGTAAAAATTTATACCCCAAGGGCGCTTCCTTCGGGCGATTTAATAGTAATAACTATTGGTGAGAGTTTTTCTGCATTTTTTACACTAAAGTATAAGTTCCCACAAACAAACGCCAAGGTGGTGTTTGACTTAGCTTTAACATTTTTAAACTCAGCCTTTTGGAATAGGGGTTTTATTTATTTACCTTTGTGAAATTTTATCGTTTTACAACAAGTAGAACTTCTAAAACTAAGCTTTGCAAAATAAATAAAACTCCATTATCAAATTTATAATAGTTTGCGCAAAGGCCTTCCCAGGTATCTCCAAATTTCATTACTGGAGTCCGGTAAGTCGGCCAATCGGCCCATTTGAATCCTTTGATTAGGCCAGCCGTGAAAATCCGAGCCAGACGATGAAAGCAAATTAAATTCGTTCGCCCACTGTGCGCTCCAACTAATCTCATCAATAGAACTGGTTGCCGTGACCACCTCCATACCATCGCCGCCAGCCTCTTTAAAATCCAGCAGCATTTTCTTAATTTTGGTGTTTGTCATACGGTAGCGAAAAGGGTGCGCCAACACCGCTCTACCACCCGCAGCGTGTATCCAGCCAATAACCTCATCAAACTCCCTCCACTCGACCCGAGTGCCACCAGGTTTCTTGCCTACCAGAAAACGTCTAAAAACAGATTTCATATCCTTGCAATAGCCCTCTTGAATAAGCATTTGCGCAAAATGAGTACGAGTTAGCATAGGTGTTTTGCTGAGTGCTTGTGTTTTCTCCATGGCGTCTGCAATGCCTGCACGTCTCAAGCCCAAAGCAATTTTTTCCGCCCTTTCGGCCCGAAGTGCCTGATTGTGCTGCAAGCCAGCTTGTAAAGTCTCATTTTTAATATCAACATCGAGACCAACAATATGAATGGTCATATTGCGCCAAAGAGCCGATATTTCAACCCCGGTAACCAAGTCCACTGCTAGTTCAGCTGCTGCCTCTACAGCTTCATCCAGACCATCTGTTGTATCGTGATCTGTCAATGCAAATAAATCACAGCCCGACTCACTGGCAAGAGCAACCACTGCGCTTGGTGACAATACGCCATCTGAGTAGTATGAATGATTGTGTAGGTCGGCTTGCATTGACTAAGAATTATAGTCTAAAACAGCGTTACGCTCTACTTGCTGAAATGCGGTAATACAGGCAATATTATCGTTTATAATGACCTGCATGAAAAATTGGTACCTAATTCAATCCAAACCCAGACAAGGGCAAATTGCCGAGCAAAATTTACTCAATCAGGACTTTACAGTTTTCCACCCAAAAGCGATTATTAACAATAAAACTGTATCGCTTTTTCCGCGTTATCTGTTTATTCAATTGGACGACAAATCTCAAAACTGGACGCCCATCCGCTCCACTAGAGGTGTGTCTAATTTTGTCAGATTTGGCCTGCAGTTTGCTAAAGTACCCGATGAAGTTATCGACTGCATCAAGGATCGCCACAATCAAACCGTTGCAAAGGTTATTGAGTTTGATCGTTTTAAGTCGGGCGACAAGGTGCAAATAACTGAAGGCGCCTTTACAGGCTGTGAAGCTATTTTCAATTGTTACGACTCCGATGAGCGCTTGAATGTATTGATGCATTTAATCGGCAAGCAACATAAGTTAGTCCTGCAAAAAAA
>JBBWVR010000154.1:0-6447 GCA_050256315.1 Gammaproteobacteria bacterium
TCTTGTGAAAGCATGCGCGAAGATGTGAAACAAATTCACGCTGAGCAACAAGCCATTGGTTACGAAAGTGTTTTCATCGAAGGCGAAGAAGAGTCACGTGAATACATGCTTAACATGTTTGACGATTGGCAAGCACAAGGCATTACTTCCGTTCTTCATGAGAAGCCAGGTGGTTATGCAAACAACGTTAAAGCGATGGAAGGTCTTTGTAAGAAAGTTCTTGATCTAGGTGTTACTATTGCTCTTGACACTGAAGTGACTGGCTTTGTCTCTGCAGGCGAGGGTCAAAGAGTAACAGCAGTTGAAACAAGCAACGGCACAATCGAATGTGATAGATTAGTTATTGGTGCTGGTCCATGGGTTCGTGATTTTTGGACTATGCTTGGTCTGCCTTCACAAATTGAATTAAAAGATTTGGATGGCAATGTTCATGAGAACGTTGATATGTGGGTTTTCTGGCAGCTTGAAGAGGGCGTTCTAGAAATTCCGCCTGAAACTTTGATTACTAACGACGGCAAAGTTCCGCCAGTATTGCATGTTGATACTGATGCACCTTTGTACTCAGTGGTTGACGGTTCATTGATTACTGATCAATTATGGGGTATTTACTACAAGCCGGATTGGAGCTTTGGTGGTATTCAAGGTGGCGCAGCTCCTTGGAAAGTCCCTACAGCGGTTGACGAAGTTGCAATCGACCCTTACGGTCCAGCAAGTACAGAATTTGTAGCAAGTAAAGAATTCCCTGAGATGTGGGTTTCTGCACTAGCGCATTGTCACAAACGTTTCGAAGGCATGATGGACAAGTACCACAAAGAGCCTTCAGGCGGTATTGGCTGTATGACTGCTGACAGCTTCCCGGTAACTGATACTTACAACGAAAACGTAACAATTATTGCTGACTCTAACCACGGCTATAAAATGCTAGGTGTTGGCTGTTTAGTTGCTGAAGAATTGTTGGGCGAGAAGCAAGAGCTTCTTGAGCCGTTCAGGTTCTCTCGTTTCAAAGAGGGCAAATTACACCCAGTATCAAACAGCCCTTACCCTTGGAGTTAAACTGTGAGTAGGACAAAGTATTCTGCCCTGAAAGTCTTGAAAGAGGCTTTGACGGGACACAAAGGTTGGGAGCCTGCTTGGCGTGACGCTGAGCCAAGGGCTGATGGCTATGATGTTATTATTGTAGGCGGCGGCGGCCATGGTTTGGCCACTGCTTATTATTTGGCAAAAAATCACGGCATTACTAACGTAGCCGTGCTTGAAAAGGGCTGGATTGGCGGCGGTAATGTCGGTAGAAATACCACCATTATTCGCTCAAACTACCTTTTGCCAGGTAATGAGCCTTTTTACGAGATGTCTATGCAACTGTGGGAGAATCTTGAACAAGATTTGAACTACAATGCAATGGTATCTCAGCGTGGTATTATGAATCTTATCCACTCGGACGCTCAACGTGATGCGTTTATGCGTCGTGGCAATGCAATGTTATTTGCGGATGCTGGTTGTGAATACCTAAATAAAAAAGAAGTCAAGGAAAGATATCCTTTCCTTGATATGGACAATGCTCGTTTCCCTATTCAGGGAGCACTAGCACAACCTCGTGGTGGCACGGTTCGTCACGATGCTGTGGCTTGGGGTTATGCGCGCGCGGCGAGTGATCTTGGTGTTGATATTATCCAAAACTGTGAAGTCACTGGCTTTAATATCGAGAACGGCAAGTGTCTGGGTGTGCAAACTACAAAAGGCGACATTAAAGCAGGTCGTGTTGGTGTTTGTGTTGCGGGCTCTTCGAGTCGCGTTATGGCTAAAGCGGGCATTAATTTGCCAATTGAGTCTCACGTACTACAAGCATTCGTAACTGAAGGCCTTAAGCCTGTTATGGACAACGTTATTACATTTGGTGCGGGTCACTTCTACTGTTCACAATCTGACAAAGGCGGCCTTGTCTTTGGTGGTGATATCGATGCATATAATACGTATGCACAACGCGGCAACCTACCGGTTGTTGAGGATGTGTGTTCTGGCGGTATGGCGATTATGCCTATGGTTGGTCGTGTTAGATTATTGCGTATGTGGGGTGGCATCATGGACATGTCTATGGATGGTTCACCGTTTATCGATAAGACTGACATTCAGGAATTGTTCTTTAATGGCGGCTGGTGTTATGGCGGCTTTAAGGCAACACCGGCAAGTGGTTATTGCTATGCGCATCTATTGGCGACCGATGAGCCTCATGAAGTTGCAACAGCTTACCGTCTAGATCGTTTCAGACGCGGTGAAATGATTGATGAGAAGGGTGTTGGTGCACAACCTAACCTACATTAGAGGATAACACAATGATAATAAACCATCCATTATTAGGTCCTCGTGATTCTGAGGAGTTTGTGTATTTAGGATCTGCTGATCTTATCAATAGACCAACAAACTGGGAATCTGAAGAAGCCGCTGAAGACTTCTATCAGTATCTATATATTAGAGAAAACATTGCAGGTGACAACCGTGAACTTTGGTACCACGAACAAGGTGACCAATCTTGGTTAGTTGTTACTCGCTGCACTTTAACACATGAGATTAAAAGTGTTGAGCTTGCTCAAGACGTCTCAAGAGCACAGGGTCGATCAAAATGAGTCAAATTAACAGAATCGATGGCGGTCTAATTGACCATGATAAGCCTGTAAACTTTACTTTCAATGGCCAAATTTTACGAGGTTATGAAGGTGATACGCTTGCTTCTGCATTGCTTGCAAATAACAAGCATTTAGTAGGGCGATCATTTAAATACCACCGTCCCCGTGGTATCGTAACGGCGGGTTCAGAAGAGCCAAATGCCATCATGGAAATCGGTCGCGGTGCTTATAAAGAGCCAAATACACGTGCAACGATTACACAATTATATAGCGGCTTAGAAGCTAACAGTCAAAACCATAGAGGCCCTCTAGGCTTCGACTTTATGGCGATTACTGATTTCTTCTCGCCATTCCTAAGTGCGGGTTTTTACTATAAGACCTTTATGTGGCCAAAGGCCTTTTGGGAAAAAGTCTACGAGCCTGCAATTCGTCACTCTGCCGGTCTAGGTAAGCTTTCTATGCTTGAAGATCCAGACACTTACGATAAGGGTTTCCGCTATTGCGATATCTTAGTCATTGGAGCGGGTGCTACTGGATTGTCTGCTGCGTTAACCGCTGCAGAATCTGGCGCTAGAGTTATTCTTGCCGATGAAGATTTCATCATGGGTGGTCGATTAAATTCCGAAACTAATGAGATTAACGGTATTGCTGGTAGCGAATGGGCTACGCAAGCAGTTGCAAAACTAGCTGCGATGGACAACGTAACATTGATGGCTGACACAACTATTTTCGGTGCTTACGATCACGGTATTTACGGTGCGATTGAAAATAGAGCAGATGAGGCAAGAGCTGATAGCAGCAAGCCACGTCAAGTTAACTGGCGCATATATACAAAACGCACGATTCTTTGTGCAGGTGCAACCGAAAGAGCAATTGCCTTTGGTAATAATGACCGTCCAGGCATTATGATGGCAAGTGCTGTTAGAACTTATTTAAACAGATTTGCGGTTGCCACTGGCCAAAGAGTGAGTGTTTATACGAACAATGATGACGGTTGGCAAACAGCTAAAGATTTGACTGATAAAGGCGTTAAAGTTGTTGCAGTGATTGATTCACGTTCAATTGATCCAATTATGTTAATCGAAGGTGCTGAGATCTTTATGGGTACCGATGTTACTGATACTAAGGGTCGACGCGCCATTAAGTCAATTACACTCTCAAACGGTAAAACAATCCAAACAGATACGCTTGCCGTTTCTGGTGGTTGGAATCCAAACCTTCATTTGACTTGCCACCATCGCGGTATTCCTAAGTGGAATGAGAGGCTTGCAACATTTTTACCAGACAGCTCTGTGCCGGTCGGCATGTCTGTTGCTGGTCGCGCCAAAGGCACAATGGTTTTGGCTGATTCGATTATTGAAGGCCATAACGAAGGCAATGTTGTTGCAGCGAATCTTGGCTTTAAGACTGGCGATTCTAAGCCAGCTACTACAGCATCGGTTGCGTACAACGTGACAGCGAAATGGGGTGTTCCAAGTGGTAAAAAACGCGCTTGGGTTGATTATCAAAACGACGTAACTGCCAAAGATATTAGACTTGCCAACCAGGAAGGTTTTAAATCTGTCGAGCACGTTAAGCGTTACACAACACTTGGCATGGCAACAGACCAAGGTAAGACAGCTAACGTTCTGGCGATTGGTATCATGGCTGATAACATGGATCAAACCATTGAAGAAACAGGTACAACCATTTTTCGTCCGCCATACAATCCGGTTGCTATGGGTGCATTTGCGGGTAGAAGGCGTGGTATGGAATTCTATCCAACACGCTACACACCAACACACAAATGGTCTGAAGAGCAAAATGCTGTTTTTGTTGAAGTGGGTATGTGGTATCGCTCGCAGTGGTTTCCTCAACCGGGTGAAACTTTCTGGCGTGATTCAGTTGATCGTGAGGTAAGACAAACACGCGAATCTGTAGGCATCTGTGACGTAACAACTTTAGGTAAGATTGACCTTAAAGGAACGGATGTTTCTGAATTCCTAAACAGACTTTATGTCAACGCTTTTGCTAAAGTACCAGTGGGTAAAACACGTTACGGTCTAATGCTTCGTGAAGACGGTATAGCAATGGATGATGGCACGACAGCTAGATTGTCTGAGAATCATTTCGTGATGACAACCACTACCGCTAATGCGGTTAATGTTTATCGTCATATGCAGTTCTGCCATCAGTGCTTATGGCCTGATTTAGATGTTCATATGATTTCGGTTACTGAACAGTATGCACAGTATGCGGTTGCGGGACCAAACTCTCGTAAATTGCTACAGAAGATTGTTGATCCGCAGCATGATATTTCAAACGAAGCATTCCCGTATATGGGTGCTGGTGAAATTTCAATTTGCGGCGGTATTCCTGCAAGACTTTTCAGAATCTCATTCTCGGGTGAGCTTGCTTATGAAATCGCGGTTCCTACACGTTACGGTGATTCGTTGATTCGCGTTCTGATGGAAGCGGGTGAAGAGTTTAATGCAATCCCTTACGGTACGGAAGCGCTTGGTGCAATGCGTATTGAGAAAGGTCATGCGGCAGGTCCAGAGCTTAACGGTCAGACAAGTGCTTATGATCTTGGTATGGGTGGCATGGTTTCTGGTAAGAAAGACTTTATCGGATACACACTTGGTTTGCGTGAAGGCATGCAACGCGATGATCGTATGCAAATGGTTGGCTTCAAGCCGGTTAATAAAAGTGCTTTATTGGATGCAGGTCATTCAATGGCTGGTGCGCACTTGGTTAACTTGCGTGATAAACCAGATACGTTTACTGATCAAGGTTGGATTTCATCATCTATCTATTCACCAATATTTGGCCACTACATTGGTTTGGGTTACATTAAAGGCGGACACAGCCGTAAAGGCGAAACAGTCCGTGCAGTTGATTTAGTAAGAGGTCAAGATATTGAGGTTGAAATTTGTAGCCCGCATTTCTATGATCCACAAGGGGAGTGTCTACGTGTCTAATAATACCTCCCTTGACAAAACTTCAGGAGAAGCCTGTGTCTGATTATACAATTGTAAAAGAGTCACCACTGGGTGGTGCCGAACATGAGTTCGATGGTGTAACTGTCTCTGAGGTAGTTGATCAATCGTTAGTTATGGTTGCTATGCCAAACGGTAAGGCTGAAGAAATCGAAGCCGCAATCGGTAAGTCTTGTGGTTTGTCTATCCCTGCAATGGGTCAGTCAACACAGTCTGCGGATTCTTCAATCATGCTTTGGCGTTTGCAAAAAAACCAAGTATTGGCTTATTATGCTTACGAAAGTGACGATGCAGAAGCTAATATCGCTGAGCGTTTTAATGCGCCATCTGCCTACTACACAGATCAGTCTGATACATGGGCTATGATTCGTGTTAGTGGTGAGCGCAGTCGTGACATACTTGAGCGCATTTGCCCAATCGACCTAGACCCTAGCGTCTTTACATTGGGTAGTGTTTCAAGAACGATTATGGAGCACATTGGCACAATCATCTACAGAGAAGGTGATGATTCATATGTGCTGTTAACAATGCGTTCGTTTGGACGCTCTATGTTGCACGCGATTGAAGTATCGGTTGAGAACGTTTTGTAAGGCTGACTTAGACTTTTAGTGCAACAAAAAGCCCCGGCACAGTCCGGGGCTTTTTTTTTGTTTTTTTAGAGGCCTTTGCAAAGATCTCTTTTAGCTTTTTTGATAATGACTGAGGTAATTGACACTAACATCATCTTCAAGTTTGTAGATTTTGGTGATTGGGTTGTAAGTCATACCAATCATTGATTGAATTGATAAATCGCAATGTCTTGCCCAGCCGTCAATCTCGCTAGGTTTGATAAACTTCTGGTAATAATG
>JBBWVR010000155.1:0-9504 GCA_050256315.1 Gammaproteobacteria bacterium
TCTTGTTGGTCCTAACTGTTCTGGTGTTACTACAGCGGTTATTAATAATGTAACTGCACCTCTGGGTGTTGTAAACATTTCACCTTCGGCGACTTCGCCGGCATTGTCAACTATTGAAGACAACGGTTTCTTCTTTAGAACTGCACCTTCTGATGCAAGACAAGGCCAAGTACTTGCTAATATTGCAATGGGTAGGGGTATTACAAGTGTTGCTGTAACTTACACAAACAACGACTACGGTAAAGGCCTAGCTGATGCATTTATTGGTGCATATGAAGCTCTAGGCGGTACAGTAACTGTAAACTCTGGTCATGAAGAAGGCAAAGCAGACTACGCTGCTGATGTTGCCTCTCTTTCTGCTGGCGGTTCTTCAGTACTAGCGGTATTTGGTTATGCTGACGGTGGTGCATTATCACTAACAACTGCTTCTGTTGACACAGGTGCATTTGATAGCTACATCTTTGCTGACGGTATGATTGGCTCTGGTCCAGCGCTTGGTGGTCTTGCAGGTCTTGACGGCTCATGGGGTACGGCTCCAGGTGGTAGTGATGCTGCTGCAGCTTGGGCTAACGTAACTGCTGCTGCTGGAATCACTCCAGGACCATACTCTGGTGAAGCTTACGATGCGATGGCATTGATTATTCTTGCCTCACAAGCGGCTGCTTCAACTGATAGAGTAGCTATCCAAGCTGCTGTAATGAGTGTTGGTAATGCTCCAGGTGTTGAGGTTTATGCTGGTGAAATCGGCAAAGGTCTTAAAGCTCTTACAAGTGGCGCACAAATCAACTATGTTGGTGCTACAGGCGTTGAGTTTAACGACGTTGGTGAAGTTAAAGGCTCATTCCTAGAGTACGACGTTGTCGGTACTGCTTGGACAAGCATTAAGACTCACAGATAATATCTAACACACTAGATATAAGAAGCCCGTCTTTATGACGGGCTTTTTTTTTAGACATTTTTTAGCTGATTAATTGGCTGAATGATTTTTATTAATATGACTATTGTGGGACTATAATATCCCTTCATACAGCATTAATAGAGTTAACTTATGAGCAATAAAGAAGTACTGGATAATGTGAAAAGCGCGATCAAACCATTGTTTGATAAAATTGATACAAACGAGATTTTCTCGCTAGATGTAATGATTGCACCAAAATTGATTACCATTCTCTATTGGTTGCTGCTGTTCTTGGCGATTGGCAGTGGATTTGGCGCCATATTTGAAGGCGATGTCTTTTTTGGTTTGTTTTTAATGGCAAGTATTTCAATTGGTGGACGAATTGCTTGTGAACTGATGATTGTGATTTTCCGTATTAATGAAACTTTGCATGAAATGAACAAAAGAGAAAAAGGATCTTCACCTGTTTCAGTGGTTGTGAGTCCAACAGGTGATATTCAACAGTCTTCAGGGGAAGACGAAAATGAATAACAATCACAATAACAATGCTGTTGTTTGGGTAGATATTCCAGTCGTTGATTTGCTTCGCGCGGCAGATTTTTACAACGTTGTACTCGATAGAGAGGTTGATATTACTGAGTTGGACGAATTTTCATTTGCTACAATTGGGCATAGTGATGGTAGTGGTGGCTGCTTGTATCCTGATAGCGATCATGTGCCTAGCGATAGCGGCCCTCTCGTTTACTTTAATGTTGATAGTAGACTTGAAGAGGCGGTTGCTGAGTGCGCAAAAATGGGCGGTGAAATTGTTCAAGATACTCATCAGATAGGTAATTTTGGTAAGCGCGCTATTATCAAAGACTCGGAAGGTAATAGAATTGCCTTGCATTCCACTACTGGAAGCTAGCCTTACACTCTACAATTTGATGCACTTGAGCTGATGAACAGAGGAATCCTGCTTATTCTTTCTGGCTACCTTATTTGGGGCTTCTTCCCGATTTATTGGTCGCTTCTTAACCATGTTGAACCAACCGAAATACTGGCACACAGAATAATTTGGTCCATTCCAATACTACTACTGTTTGTTGGCCTTAAGTCTTCTTGGCGCAGCAATGTACGCTCGGCCCTCGGAAATAAAGGTGAGTTGCTGTTGTTACTGGTTACCGGCATTCTAATTTGCATTAACTGGGGTACTTATATTCTGGCGGTTAGTATGGGCCGAGTGATTGAAGGCTCTATGGGGTATTTTTTATCACCAATATTAAATATATTGGGCGGTTTTATCTTTTTCAAGGAGCGTGTTTCAAGGCTACAAAAGTACGCTATCGGCTCTGCTACAGCTGGCTCCCTCTATTATGTTGTTAGCGTAGAAGTGTTTCCATGGCTTGGCCTTGTATTGGCTGTTAGTTTTGCTTCATATGGCCTAATGAGAAAAGGCATGAAGTCTTCCGCAGTGCCTGGACTGCTTCTGGAAACTGTCTTACTGCTGCCAATTACTGTGTTTTTTGTTGTTTGGATGGTTGGAAATACACAGATATCTTTCTTGACTGTTGACCGATCAACAGATTTACTTCTTTTCTTAGCTGGAATAGTCACCGTTGTGCCGTTGGTGTTGTTTACAGCAGGAGCAAGATTATTACCAATGACAACAGCTGGTATTCTTTCTTTTATCAACCCGACGTTACAATTTTTGGTTGGCTATTATTATTTTAATGAGGCGTTTAATACCGATCAATTTATCGGCTTTATCGGTATTTGGCTTGGTTTGTCACTCTACTGCTACTCTTTGATGAAAAAAATTTAGTGGATTCTTTTGTCGCCACACTAATCTATTGGTCAGCCTTTACCTTTAGCGCCAGCCCATTCTGGACAACTTTGATGGAAGTGTCGCGCTATTCATCATTTACCTACATCTACAAAAATTACTTTATTTACTTGCTGGTTTGTTGGCTGCCAATTCTTGTTATTATCGGTACTGTCATGGGGGTTTTAGGCGGGTTTAATCCAGAGCTGATGAACGCCCTTTATTTTATCGGTGCCTTTGTGATCTTCTATTTGTGTTGGCAGGTGATACGTTCAAAGCGCAATCCGAATATCAAAATCGATTTTAACTGGAAGGCGATGTCCTTAATGACGTGGTTTAATCCAAAGACTTGGCTTGCTGTGCCACCAGGATTTTTGATTGCTAACTACAGCGATTCCTTGTCAGTGAATATTGCAATTTTCTATTTGAGTGGTATTCCTTTTTTCTTACTTGGTGTATTTTGTTGGAGTATTTTGGGCAGGCAGGGTGCCAAAATATCTAAGAACAAACTCAGTTATTTCAATGCAGCGCTCCTAGCATTTTTTGGTTTTTATTTGCTTTACGAGGGCGTCAATATTTTTATCGCATAGCGGCGGAATCGCTTTGTTTTCAGCTGTTTTGTGTTACTATCGCGCCGACCAAGTGGCGAATTTCCATGTGGCCTATTAAACAATCTGAGAGAAAATGAGTACAGACGCGCGACGACACGATATAGATTGGCTGAGAGTTATTGCTATTGCTATTCTCATCGTTTATCATGCTGTAGTTAGTTTTCAGCCTTGGGCGTGGACAATTGCTTTTATTCAGAGCGAGAAAAGTTTGCAGTGGCTTTGGATTCCTATGGAGTTGGTCAATATTTGGCGTATTCCTTTGTTGTTTTTTGTTTCGGGAATGGGTGTGTGCTTTGCCATGAGAAGGCGAGATTGGAGAGCGCTTTACTTCGATCGATTGAGACGCATTTTTATACCACTTGTCTTTGGCTCTCTCTTCATTGTCCCTTTGCATTTTGTTGTTTATCAGTCTTATACAGATCAAGCTATTGCTTATTGGCCAAACATGGGACACTTATGGTTCCTCGGTAATATTATGGTTTATGTTATTTTGTGTTTGCCAGTATTCCATTTTTTTCAAAAATCACCAGAAAATGCATTCATTGACATACTAAAACGCTTGTTAAAAAACCCGTTAGGCTTGGCAATTATTGCCACTCCTTTTATTATAGAGGCGCTTGTTATTTCGCCAGAATATTTCAGTATGTACGCCGGCACACTTCACGGATTTTTTATTGGCCTACTCGCCTTTTTCTTTGGCTTTTGTTTTGTAAATCTTGGAAATACCTTTTTTAAATTGGTGAACAAATACAAGCTGTGGTTGCTCCTGACAGCCTTGTTGCTTTATTTCGTTCGTTTGTTTGTGTTTGGCTTGGAAGCTGTACCCGTTTGGTTAATTTCTATAGAATCGATGTTATGGCTGTACGCTGTTTTTGGCTATGCCTATAGTTATCTTAACCAACCGAGTGCGTTGTTAAGTTATTTAAGCCCGGCCGTTTATCCAATCTATATTGTGCATATGTTTTTTCAGTATTTGAGCACAAGTTATATATTAAAGCTCGATATGTCAACTTCATCGCAGCTTGTAGCGATCGTTGTTTTTACATTGTTGCTTAGTTGGCTGAGTTATGAACTAATTATTAAAAGGGTTAAATATTTAAGGCCTTTGTTTGGCTTGAATTATAAATAAGGATTTAGCGCACGATGTTTCGTTCAATAAGTAATCAAAATCAAGCCTATTGGTTTGCTGCTATCGCTATCTTTTTTTGGTCAACGGTTGCTTCTGCTTTTAAATTATCACTGGCATATTTAACGCCAATACAGCTGGTTTTTTATGCCACACTGTTTTCAATTGCAGCGCTTTTTGTTATTATTCTACTACAGCGAAAACTACACCTGCTGCGCCAATACCCAAAAGAAGCAATGGTAAAGCTTGTGCCATTGTCGCTGCTCAATCCTTGTCTTTACTACATTGTTCTTTTTAAGGCTTATGATTTATTAAGCGCTCAAGAGGCCATGGCAATCAATTACTCCTGGGTAGTGATGATGGTGTTGCTGTCGATTCCTATTCTTAAACAAAAAATGAGATTTAAGGCATTTCTTGGGATTGTTGTTAGTTATATTGGCGTGCTTGTCATTGCCACCAAGGGCAATTTATTTACGCTTGAGTTTAGTAACACTCTGGGCGTTATTTTGGCATTGTCGACAACCGTCATTTGGGCGTTGTTTTGGTTGTTTAATACAAAGAAAAGTAACGACATCGTTGTCAGTCTTTTCTTGATATTTTTATTCAGTTTGCCCTTTGTTGTATTGGCTGTTTTTCTAGGATCCACATTTGAATTACCGAGTATCAATGGCCTGCTTGGTGCCGCCTATATTGGCTTGTTTGAAATGGGCATTACTTTTGTATTGTGGCAGTCCGCTTTGAGTCGCTCATCAACAGTGGCTAGGGTAACCAGCTTAGCTTTTGTGACGCCATTTTTATCCTTGGTGGTGCTATATTTTGTTCTTGGTGAGGTCATCATGCTCTCTACTGTGCTTGGTATTACTCTCATCATTGCCGGTTTGTTGGCGCAGAAGTTCTTTTCTGGGGATAACTAATTGTTTTATAATCCCGACTTTATGGTTTTGATTGGGGGATTGAAATGAATATTTCACTAGAGGGTAAAAGAGTTTTTATCACCGCAGGCGGTGATGGCATGGGTAAGACAACAGCGATAGCGATGCACAATATTGGCGCTAAAGTGTTTACCTGTGATATTGACAAGGCTTCTTTAAAAACACTACCAGAAGGAATTGAGACCTTCGTTTGTGATGTTTCTAAATCCAGCAATTTAGATCCGATTTTTGATGAAATTTTGCCACAAGGGTTGGATATTTTAGTCAACAACGCTGGTATTAGTGGTCCAACAAAACCCGTTGAAGCAATCAGTGATGATGAGTGGGACAGCTGCATGGCTGTAGGAGTTAATGCGCAGTTTTATTGTGTGAGAAGAGTTGTGCCAATCTTCAAAAAACAACAAAGTGGAGTGATTATTAATTTAATTTCAGGTGCGGGAATACTTGGCTTCCCAAATCGCACACCCTATGCGGCAGCGAAGTGGGCAGTTACAGGTTTTACCAAAACTTTGGCAATGGAACTCGGCCCTGATAATATTCGGGTTAATGGCATTGTTCCTGGAAACGTCAATGGTGACCGCCTGGAGAGGGTCATTAGTGCGCACGCACTAGCCGATAATATCGAGCCGGAAGAGGTGCGTAGAATGTATGCAATTGGCACATCGATGCAGTGTTTTGTCGATCCAGAGGAAATTTCGCATTCTATTTGCTTTTTAGCGTCAGATTTTGGCAAACATATTTCTGGCCAAATCTTGGCTGTTGATGGTCACACGGAAACACTTTATCCAAGAAACTGACTCTTGTTTTTGACGAATATATTTCAGCAGGCGAGATATAATAAGACAGTATTGATAGTGACTGATTTGTCGAAATTTAGGAAAAAAGAATGACTGATTGTTTATTTTGTAAAATTATTGCAGGCGATATCCCTTCAGAAAAACTCTATGAAGATGATAGGGTTTTGGCATTTAAAGATATTAATGCCCTGGCACCCGAGCATTTTTTGGTGATTCCGAAAGAGCATATCTCAACACCAAATGATGCAGATAATGCTGAATTAATGGGAGAGTTGAGCTTAACAGCGATAAAGATTGCCAAAGAGCGTGGTTTCGCCGAGAGTGGCTACCGACTGGTGATGAATTGCAATGCGGATGGAGGACAAGTTGTTTTTCATGTTCACTTGCATTGCTTGGGCGGTCGTAAAATGACCTCACCAATTGGCTGATAAATTGAGTCTGCTCAAAATAGCATGTGATTCTATTCTGAGCATTTTTACCATGTTTTTAAATTGAAGAAGTGTATTAATATCAGTAGCTTATAAACGATTAAATTTATTACCCTTCCTCAAACGCAACTTTAAAATCTATTTACAACAATCTTAAATTATCTTAATGAGACGCCCAGTTGAATTAAAATAGCACAAACCGCACGTACCCTCGTGCAAAATCAATTAGCAGACAAAGGAATGAATGAGCCAGATTGGCCTTGAGCAGCAAAGTGTAGGAGAGTTTAGTGAGCGAGCCTATCTTGACTATTCGATGTATGTCATCCTTGATCGTGCACTACCGTTTATTGGCGATGGCCTAAAACCGGTTCAGCGTCGTATTATTTATGCGATGAGTGAATTGGGCTTGAAGTCTACGGCAAAATTCAAAAAATCAGCAAGAACTGTCGGTGATGTTTTGGGCAAGTTCCATCCACATGGGGACAGTGCTTGTTATGAGGCGATGGTGCTGATGGCCCAGCCATTTTCCTATCGTTACCCATTTATTGATGGGCAAGGGAACTGGGGTGCACCGGATGATCCCAAGTCTTTCGCAGCAATGCGTTATACGGAATCTAAGTTATCGCCTTATGCAGACCTCTTGCTCAGTGAAATTAATCAAGGAACGGTTACTTGGGCGGATAATTTTGATGGCTCTCTGCAAGAACCGAAGCAATTGCCAGCGCAAGTGCCTAATTTATTACTCAACGGCACTTCAGGAATTGCAGTGGGCATGGCCACCGATGTTCCGCCACATAATTTGACTGAGGTGATGTCGGCTTGTATTAAATTGCTAGAAAAGCCTTCAACAGATCTCGACGCTGTGCTTGAGATTATTCCAGCGCCAGACTACCCTACGGATGCTTATATTGTTAGCTCGGCTAAGGAGTTGCGCTCAATGTATGAAACTGGCCATGGCTCAGTGAAAATGCGCGCCAGATATGTTAAAGAAGACGGTGAAATTGTTATTGAGGCGCTGCCTTATCAAACATCTGGCGCCAAGGTAATTACCCAAATTGCCAGTCAAATGCGCGACAAAAAATTGCCTTTGGTGGACGATATTCGTGACGAATCTGATCATGAAAACCCAACGCGTATTGTTATTGTGCCGCGCTCTAATAGAGTGGATACCGAGCAGTTGATGTTGCATTTATTTGCGACGACAGATCTTGAGAAAAATTATCGCGTCAATATGAATGTGATTGGCCTTGATGGCAAGCCACAAGTGAAAGCGCTGATTCCAATGCTTAAGGAATGGCTGCAATTTAGAACACAGGTTGTTGTTAATCGACTAGAGTGCCGACTGGCTAAGATTCTTGATCGATTACACATTCTTGAGGGCTTGTTGGTTGCCTATCTGAATATCGATGAAGTAATCACTATTATTCGTGCAGAGGATAAACCGAAACCGGTGCTAATGCAGCACTTTACACTCAGCGAAATTCAAGCCGAAGCGATTCTTGAATTAAAGTTACGCCATTTAGCAAAACTGGAAGAAGGAAAAATAAAGAGTGAACAGAGTGCGCTTGGCAAAGAGCGCAAAACCCTTGAGTTGATATTGTCTAGTGACACTCGTCTAAAAACCTTTATTAAGAAAGAATTACAAGCGATTGTTGAAGAGTTTGGCGATCAGCGTCGCTGTCAAATTATCCAAGACATCACATCGGCCCAAGCCTTTAGTGAGGATGATTTAAACCCTGCAGAAAATGTCACTGTTGTGCTTAGTGAAAAGGGTTGGGTTAGGGCGGCAAAAGGCCATGATATTGACCCTGCATCGCTTAACTATAAATCGGGCGATACTTTCCTGAAAAGTGCAAAAGGGAAAAGTAATAAATTGGTCTTTTTTATGGATTCAACGGGTCGCGCTTATTCGTTATCAGCCAATAGTTTGCCGAGTGCACGAGGACAAGGCGAACCTTTGACTGGCAGACTGGCACCGCCATTGGGTGCTGAATTTAAAGACGTGGTGATGGGGGAAGAGTCACAACTTATCATGCTTGCCTCCGATGCTGGCTATGGCTTTATTGCTACATTGAGAGATCTAAGTTCAAAAATCAAATCTGGTAAAAACGTCATTACTTTGCCTAAAGAATCGGCGGTGATGAGAATAGTTTTTGTTCAAAACCTAGAAACTCAATTTGTCTGTGTTGCTACTAATCGTGGACGATTACTGGTATTTCTAGTGTCCGAATTGCCGCAACTTGCAAAAGGCAAGGGTAATAAATTGATTCAAATTCCAACCAAGGATTTAAAGGCTCGAGAAGAGTTTGTGGTTGGTCTGTGCGTGATCACTGAAGAACAGAAGCTAAAAGTCTATTCTGGTAAGCAACATTTAAGTATCAAGTTTGCAGATTTGACCAATTACATTGGCCACAGAGCTCGTCGTGGTAATATGCTGCCTAAGGGCTATCAGAATGTTGTTGGCCTTGAGGCCAGTGACTAATCTAGTATTGGTTTATGTAGGAGCCCATCGTAAGTGTAATTTTTAGGATCAAACGGGTATAATCTTACTTTTTTAACAATTTTTCCGAAAATGTTCGTCCTAAAAATTGTAACAGATTTCGCATCTGCCCATTCTCTGCGCAACTATCCCGGTGATTGTTCAAGACTCCACGGCCATAATTGGGGTGTGGAAGTATCGGTGTGTTCAGAAGTTCTGAACGACATGGGTATTGCCATTGACTTTCGGGAAATAAAGAATCAAACCAAGTCTATTGCCAAAAGGCTTGATCATCAATATTTAAATGAAATCCCGCCATTTGACGTTCTTAATCCCACCGCTGAAAATATTGCAAAATATATATTTGATGAGGTTGGGCTTTTAATTAACACAAAAGATGTTAAAGTCAAAGAAGTTACCGTTTGGGAA
>JBBWVR010000156.1:0-2147 GCA_050256315.1 Gammaproteobacteria bacterium
TTTTATCGATATCAAGTTTGTGGAGATGCAACTCTAAATCACCAACCAAGGCGTCCAAAGAATAAGGCAGTTCGCCTTTTTTTGACTCGCCGTGACCTCGTAAATCATAACTAACACAAGTGAAATTACTATCTAGGTGCTTTCTAACACCATTCCAAGCACTTTTTCGAGCTCCAATACCGTGCACCAGAAAAACAGCCGGCCCACTACCGCTTATCTCATAGGAGCAATCAATGGCAAACATTAAGGCTTAATCAGGATATTTATCGACGCAAAGCTCGCCGCCACTTCCCCAGTCTTCTTTTTCGACATCCGTCAAAACAACCGTTACAGCAGCTGTAGGGCCGCCACAGGTCTTGACGAAACTACCAGTTAACTCTTTTACCAGTTCACGCTTTTGATCACGGGTTCGACCCGGCCACATCTCTACTCGAATTATTGGCATACATTACTCCTTAGAAATTAAGTTAATTAAAAATGAGGCATAACCTCTTCTGAAAATTTCTGAATGGACTCCATTGTGTCTTTGTGACTTGCACCAAAATTCATATTAAGAATCATTCGATTAATCCCAAGCTCTTCATAAACCGACAACTGGTCAATCATTTCCTCGGGTGTGCAAATCAATAGGCTGTTCGCCAATTCTTCCATGGTTTGCTTTCTCGGTAAGATTTCAATCATGCCATTTTTGACAATACCTGGCCCAGTAAAAACGTTGTCAAAACGCGCAAAATACTCATAAGCTTGCTCTAGTTTCGCCTTTCTATCAGATTCATTATTTACAATAAAAGCACCTCTAGATAAGGACAAAGTCAAGCCTTTGCCATCGTCACCTATTTCAGTTTTAGCCCTATTAAAGCCATCTACTTGGTCAAGCATTAATTGATGATTTCCTGCGAGCGGTGTTGTCATGATATGGAAGCCACGCTTTGTGCAGGCATAAATGCCCTCGGGGTTTAATACGGCCATCATGATTGGCGGGCCGTTCTTTGTCATTGGTCTTGGCATAGCCGTTAATGAATCAAAGTTGTAAAAGTCACCCTTCCAGGAGACCTCTTCTTTTGAGAATAGCGCAGTTAAGACTTCCAATGACTCATTGAATTTATCCCGAGATTCTTCTAGTGGCGAGCCTAGCAGTGCCATCTCACAAGCAAAAGCACCTCTGCCAACGCCCAGTATTAGTCGATCATCGGTAAACATTTGCGTGGCAATCACTTCTCCCGCGTAAATCCGCATATCATGAATTGGCAATACGCCAACTGCGGTGATAATTTTGATGTTTTTTGTCGCCGCGGCAATCTTCACCGCAAACTGCAATGGCGCAGGCATCATCAAAATGTTGATCAAATGATGCTCAGTCAGCGCAACACTGTCATAGCCACACTGATCCGACAACACGGCTTGCTCAAACATGTCTTGATAAAGCTGATACCCCGTATATTCCTTACTGCTTAAATAGGCTGACAATTGTTGGCAGAATTGCACTCTAAACTCCAAAAAATTTGAGCAAGAATCTTAACACGGTTCGGCAAAACCAAGAACAAAAAAGTCAACAGGCCGTTATCGATAATATCGATACGTCGTTATTCTGCCTTCATTGCCTCCGCGTGATAAGCAATATGCTCGCCAATAAAGGTGGAGATGAAATGATAGCTATGATCATAACCCACTTGCATTCTTAGCTCTAGGCTTTGAGAAGATTTGGCGCACGCCTCTTTAAAATTCTCAGAGAGCAATTGCCCTTCATCGTAAAACTCATCGGCAAGGCCTTGATCAATAAGAATATGTGACATCTCATTGCCAGCCTTAACAAGTTCAGTTGCGTCGTATTGTTGCCAGTCGTTTTTGTTGTCGCCAAGATAAGCAGCGAAACAGCCCCGCCCCCAATCGCACTCAATTGGATTACAAATTGGCGCAAAGGCTGAGACAGATTGATACTTATCTGGATTTTTCAGTGCACAAATAAGCGCCCCATGACCACCCATTGAGTGACCAGAAATAGAACGAACACCTAGTTTTAAAGGTAGATTTTCCTCTAACAAACTTGGCAATTCACTGATCACGTAATCGTACATTTGGTAGTGCTTAGCCCACTCACCCTCAGTAGCATTGACGTAAAAGCCTGCGCCCTTTCCTAAGTCATAACG
>JBBWVR010000157.1:0-2188 GCA_050256315.1 Gammaproteobacteria bacterium
ATTTGCTGTATTGATTGGCGGTGCCATTAAGAGCTTGCTTGGATTCGCCATAAAGGTTGGCTTTAAGTCCACTCTCTTCATCTTCAAAACTAAGGCTGAGGTATGAAGTGAGCGTATTACCAACACCGGCGTCTTGGTAAATGTCTTGGTAGAAATTGTCATCAGAAATCCGCGCTGTTTTAATGTCTAATGCAGTTTCATCATTAAGGTTAATTTCTAGCGCAGTGTTCAGTAACCAGCGTGCTTGGTTGGTAACATAGTCGTTAAAAAGGTATTGACTTTCAACACTAAGTGAACCATTGCTGTCACCATCGTTAGCATACAATAATTGGCGATATTGGCCTTCAATAACACTACCACGAGTGGAGAGTTGGTTGAATGCCAATAGCAGGTCACGGTCACTTGCTAAATTAAAGTAATAAGGAATTCTAACCTGAATGCCTGAATTTTGGTTACTAGAGTCTGTGTAAGTGTCGATCGTTGGCGCTAAGAAACCGGTACCTCTTCCTTCCAATACCCATCGATATTGCGGTAAGTAAAAAACAGGAACACCTAAAAATTCGATAACAGTACTGTCTGCAACACCAAGGTTTGCCTCTTCGTCGATTGAAATGCTGTCGGCTTTAATCAACCAGTCAGAATTATCAATAGGGCAAAGAGTAAAGGTTGCATCGGTGAAGTTAACACTACCAGCAGTTTTTTCAATGCTTCCGGCAGAGCCATTGGCATTGGATTCTAAATGAAGATAGCGAGCGTTGCCAATTGACGCTATCAGGCTGTCGCCTTGCTTTTTGGCGTTTACCACATCACTGGTTATTTGAAAAGTCGAATCTTGAAACCTCACATTGCCAGTTGCGCTTGCAGATTCATCCGCTTTTGATATGCCAATTTCGTCGGCAGCCAAAAAGTACTCGCTTGACCTAACAAGGGCATTGCCACTAAAATGGTAATTTTCTTTACCGCTTATTTCACTTTGATCCGCTTCGATGTCTAGTTCATCTGCATCGGTAGTGAATGTCTCTAGTGGGAATAAGGTTTGTGTTTGGGAGCAGCTTAAATTCACGCCTTGTGCATGAACTAATGAGGTGGCTAAGGCAAGTGTCGAAAAAATCAGTAGTTTTTTCATATTGTCTTCGGAAAATTCAAATGCGCCTATTTTATCACTTTATTTCTTATGGATAAAGCAAATAATCAGTATTTGCATTGGCATTAATTGGGTAAAATGTACTTTGTTTTATTATCTGGATCATCCATGGCAAACAACCAAAATCCTTGGGGAAGCAACAACCAAACACCACCCGAATTAGACGAAGTTATTAAAGACTTCAAAAACAAGTTTAATGCGGCGTTTGGCGGCGGCTCTTCGAGCAATTCTTCTGGCATAACCAATGCAGGAAAGTCCGCCAGAGGTGGCGCTAAATATTTAATTATTCTTGCGATTTTAGTTTGGCTCTTGTCGGGCATCTATATTGTTGATCCGGCTGAGCGTGGCGTGGTGTTGCGTTTTGGTGCATTTCAAGAAATCACCACTCAGGGCCCTCATTGGCGCCTACCTTACCCAATAGAGCAAGTATATAAAGTGAACGTAGAACGAGTTCGTTCGGCGGAAATTGGGTTTAGAAATATCCAAAACTCTAGTTATGGCGGCAATGTTAGTTCAGAGTCTCTAATGTTGACCAAAGATGAAAATATGGTTGATGTTAACTTGGCTGTACAATACAAAATTTTCGATGCAGAAGCCTATTTATTTAACGTTCTACAACCAGAACTGACATTGAGTCATGTTGTTCAAAGTGTCATTAGACAAGTGGTTGGTGATAATACAATGGACTTTGTATTAACCACGGGTCGTGAGCAGGTTGTTCAGGACGTTAAGCGTGGCTCGCAAGCTTTGCTCAATGAATTCAAAACAGGTCTGATTATTACCGCGGTAACCATGCAAGATGCGCAACCACCGATTCAAGTGAAAGATGCTTTTGATGACGTTGTTAAGGCTCGTGAAGATCAGCAAAGATACATTAATGAAGCCACCGCTTACAAGAATGATATTTTGCCGAAAGCACGTGGTGCAAGCCAAAGAATAATGGCTGAGGCAGAGGCTTACCGTTCACAAGTAACTTCCAAGTCTGAAGGTGAAGCCGATCGTTTTAACCAAATTTTGGCGGAGTACTT
This sequence comes from Gammaproteobacteria bacterium, assembly GCA_050256315.1. Classification (GTDB taxonomy): domain Bacteria; phylum Pseudomonadota; class Gammaproteobacteria; order PS1; family Pseudothioglobaceae; genus Pseudothioglobus. Next base: position 2,173 of record JBBWVR010000157.1, read on the forward strand.
AAAAGCGCCAGAAGTT
>JBBWVR010000158.1:0-3522 GCA_050256315.1 Gammaproteobacteria bacterium
GTGTGCTCTTCCGATCTCTTAACGTAGGCACCATGAATATAAAGATGTTGTTGCATACTAATTACTTTTCCTAATTGTTTTTTGGTGAATTGAAAGAAAACGTTCCGGCACCATTGACTTAATATAATTGCCAATAATGCGCTCGGCTTGTTGTGGGTCAATGCCCTTGGGTGTGAGTGCGCCACGTAGCCACATGCCATCGATCAGTGCCGCTACAGCGATTGCAACAGATTTAGTCTCATCAACTGTCAGCATGTGTTTTAATTCAGCTCGTAAATAAGATAGCAGGCGTTTTTCATTGACTTGTTGCAGGCGATAAAGTGCCGGATCATGCATTGCCCGAGACCAGAAGGCCAGCCAGGTTGAGGTAACGTCAGGACTAACTTGTCCGCCACTAAAATTAGATTCAACAATCCCAAGAACACGCCCCAGTGGATCTTCTTTACTGGTTTTATCAAGTGTCGCACGCGTTATATCACCAAGATCTTTCAGGATATAGCGCATTGTCGCTTCTAATAAGCCATCCTTACCGCCGAAATAGTGGCTAATAATGCCTGGCGATACGCCTGCAGCTCGACCGATAACGGCCACACTTGCGCGCGACATACCTACTTGACCGATAACTCTAATAGTCGCTTTAATTAGCTGCGGCCTACGAATTTCTGGCATTCCTACTTTGGGCATTATTTTCCATTCACCTCAAATGAATTAATATAAATACACCTATGATTTAGATAATATTATTGTGCATATGAGCCTATACTTGAGGAAAGCGTCCTTTTTTCTCTAATTGATAAATAGGCATATTGTTACGAATATACTCCCTCTTTGCATCCCGTATTGGATGATGGTCCCATGCGAGTTCGTGCTTATGCATTACATCCTTTAAAAACTTACGCCGACGCTGACTTTCCAACACTTTTTGACGAAGAGCGGACTGGTCATAATTGCTTGTAATCTCATTCACTAAATCTTTGACTTCCGTCGCATAAGTGGGATTATTAGCAAGATTGTTACGCTCATGTGGATCTTTAACTAAGTCATAGTACTGAAATGGGTCTCCATCAGCATAAATAAACTTTTTACTGCCACGACGGATCATAAACATCGGTGTTGCAATGGCTTCAGCAAAATATTCTCCGATGACTTCATCATGGCCCTTGCCACCACTTAAATGACTCATTAGCGATCGCCCTTCTATTGGTGTTGCATAGTCACTTTTTTTGCCATCTGTTGCCATTTCAACAAAGGTTGGCAAAAGATCAACCAAAGAAACCGCTTCTTTTACACGTCTTGGTGAGAACATTTTTGGCGCATGGACAATCAAGGGAATTCGGGCAGAATGCTCCAAAAAATTCATCTTAAACCACATCCCTCGTTCGCCCAGCATATCACCATGGTCCGCAGTGAAAATAACAACAGTATTTTCAGCCAAACCTGACTCATCTAAGGCGATTAAAACTTCTGCTACTTTATCGTCAATATCGCTGATAGAGCCATAATAGGCGCGCCTTGCGTTACGAACAGTGTCATCACTCAGCTCCATCTCATTAGCGCCATAAGAATAACGCAAGCGAGTGGAATGAGGGTCCTCGGTAACTAAATTCAATGGGGTTTGAGGCAAGTCGATATCTTCTTCACGATAGCTTTGCCATTTATCTTCACGGCATAAATAGGGATCGTGTGGCTGAATCATCGATATCGTCAAAAAGAAAGGCTCTTCATTATTGTCTCGCGCATGATCAAAAATATAGCGCTTGGCGTTAAAGATTACTTCATCATCGTAATCCAAGTACATTGAGCGCACACAAGGTCCAGCCTTGGTGACAACTTCCATATTATGGAACCAGTCCAAGCGCTCTTCAGGACGATCCCATTCAGGGTGCCAGGTAAAGTCTGCTGGATAAACATCGGTTGTCAAGCGATCTTGAAAGCCATGCAACTGATCGGGCCCAATAAAATGCATTTTGCCACTAAGGCAAGTACGATAGCCTTCTGCAGAAAGATAATGAGAGAAAGTTGGCACTTCAGAGCCAAATTCAACAGCGTTATCCCAGGCGGCTATTTGTGATGGCAAACGCCCACTCATCATTACAAAACGTGAGGGAGCACACAAAGGCGAGTTGGTGTAGGCGGCATCAAACACTACCCCTTCATCAGCAAGTTTAGATAATGTTGGGGCCTTAACAACCTTGTGCCCGTAACAAGGCAAAAATTGCGGTGCCAGCTGGTCAGCCATTATTAATAAAATATTAGGTTTTTTAGATTTATGTGTCATTCACCCTTTTGGCATTATTTTTTATTGATTGAACGTTCAATTAAAAATAATACGCTTACTCATTCTGTATGTCAAAATTAATTAAATAAAAAGAATTTACGGCAGGATTGCGCAATTAATATCGAAAGACGGACTCTGAAAATAACAAAAATTGCAACACTTTTGATGTGGCTATTAACACACTTTTCAACAGGATTATGAGGGCCATAAATATTAACTTCAGTCCCCAGGGTAGTAAAAAAAAATTGTGCAGTCTTGCACGTATGGTGTCAAGCGCGCTCACAACGATAATCTCATTTCTTATCTATCCGGTGGTAAGCACTCCTAGAATAATGTAGGATTTACCGGTGATGCCGCAGTTAAACCACCATCTATGGTAAACAATTTGTCCAGTGGCATATCCAGCATCATCTGAGGCCAGCCATAGAGCCATATTAGCAATATCGCTCGGCTGTCCAAATCGACCAATATAATGCCTTGCCAAAGCGTCTTTTTTTGCACCCTTTGAATCATCCGCTAATGCAAAAGCAGCGTCTGACAAGCCGGTCAGAACCCAACCTGGGCAAATCGCATTACAACGTATACCCTGTTTACCGTGATCAACGGCTATCGAGCGTGTTAAGCCGTGGACAAAAGCTTTCGAGGCATTGTAAAGGGCCATTTGAGGATCTGCAGCACGGCCACTAATCGAGCCAATATTGATAATCGAAGCGCCTTTTGATTGTGCCATCAGCGGTATAAAGGCCCGACAGCAGTAAAAAACCCCTTTGGCATTAACCCCCATCAATAGCTCCCAATCATCATCGGTACTGTCAACTATTGTTTTTTCAATTTGAACACCAGCATTATTAACCAACACATGTAGGGCGCCGTATTTGCTGGCAATCGTATCACGCAGCTCTTCAACTGCAACACGATTCGCCACATCCACGTTGCACCAATCAACTGCAGCATCTAGATCGTCCGGTCGATCACTACGTCCACAGGCAATCACCACCATGCCTTCTTTTAAAAAGCGTTCAACGATGGCACGACCAATGCCTCTTGAGCCGCCTGTAACTAGGGCAATTTTTTTACACTTTTCTGTCACTGTTTTTAGCACTCCTTACGTAACTATTTGAACAATTCACAATATCGTATTCTCTTAGGCACAAGAAAATAATTTTGACATTTTATCTTTATAAACGCATTTGTTGAACTTGTGCACTCAAACCGCCATCGAGCACCCATAGTTGGCCGCTGGC
>JBBWVR010000159.1:0-3332 GCA_050256315.1 Gammaproteobacteria bacterium
CGCATCTTAATGAATGCCGATATGCGTCGTGTGCAAAGAATTGCCATTATTGCGGACGGCTCTGGCCCTAGTGGGATTGACAAGGGTTTGATCAGTGCAACGATTACCAGTGATGCTGTGCAGACTAGATTACAAGCCTACCCACAAAGATCGATTTTCTTAATTGACCCGCTTGGAAACATCATGCTTTATTATCAGCCGGATGGTTTTGACATCAAGCGCGTTATTAAAGATTTAAAGCGCTTATTTAAATACTCAAGAATAGGATAACCCCATGCCATCTTTAATCGACCTACTGGGATTGTGTAAATTAAAAGTTGTTGCCTTGATTTTGCTAACGGCGGTCGTCGGCATGCTGCTTGCCGTTCCTTATTTGCCAAGTTTAACGCTGGTTATTGTGGCCTCTGCAGGCATTGGTCTTTCGGCCGCTTCGGCCGCAGTATTTAATCACATCGTTGATGAAAAAATTGATCTGCAGATGTCTCGCACCGATCAACGGCCACTGCCACAAGGCAAAGTGAGCCGTACTCAGGCGCTAATTTGGGCAATATTTTTAGGCGTTACCGGCCTTGGCCTTTTGCTTATATACGTCAACCTGTTGACAGCCGTACTGACTTTTATCTCCCTTATTGGTTACGCGGTAATCTACACCATGTATCTGAAACGCGCAACACCACAAAATATTGTCATTGGCGGCGCTGCAGGCGCTGCGCCACCGGTATTGGGTTGGACAGCGATAGCAGGGTCGGCCGGTATCGAGTACGCCTTGTTATTGTTTTTGATCGTCTTTATTTGGACGCCACCACACTTTTGGGCGCTGGCGATTCACCGAGTTGAAGAGTACAGGAAAGTCGAGGTGCCGATGTTGCCAGTAACACACGGCCTTGAATATACAAGAGTGCAAATATTGCTATACACGGCCTTGCTGTTTGTCGTGACCTTGTTGCCTTATTTGACCGGTATGAGTGGCATTATTTACTTGGTATCAGCCGTAGTATTGGGGCTTATCTTTTTGGGTTACGCTATCAAGATTTATCGTGAGCCAGAAAATCCTAAAATTGCTTTTAGCACCTTTATGTATTCGGTTAATTACTTAATGATTTTGTTTGTGGCATTATTGGTTGATCACTATTTGCTTTTTAGTTTCTAAAGGGTCTCTTAGATGAGAGATATTCTTCAGGTGTTTAAAGCGGTGGCGTCAGCTATGGTTGGTGTTGGCAAAAAAGACAACCTAGCCAAAGACTTCGAAAAAACCGAGAAACAAGGCCCTTGGACCTACATTATCGTTGCCCTAATTATGGTAGCAATCTTTATCGGTGTTATTATCACTGCTGTCCGCTTCGCTCTATCATAGCGTTGTTATAATTTCGTCCAGCGCCCCTGCCATCGCGCTGGGTTCGTGCGGGCTAGAGAGGATTGCGGTTAGTGCCAGTTCTGGATTAAGCAGCAGGTAACTAGTGGTGTGGTCCACTTCGTAGTGCTTGTGCTCTTTTTTTGAGCGTTCGTCGTGTGCATGCGATTTGGCTTTTGTTTGTGCCGCAACTACCTGATGATAAACGCCCAGTACCTTGCTTATTTTTCTAAGCTCACCTTCAAAAGCACTAAGCCCAACAAAGTCTTCGTTAAATCCCTTAACAAATGCGTTCATTTTTCCAATATCTCTTTTGGGGTCGACAGACACAAAAACAACTTGCAAGTCGTCCTTTTGTGTCATTTTATGTAGAGTTTGGCTAATTTTTCCAAGATCCATCGGACAAACATCAGAGCATGAGGTGTAGCCAAAATACAGCAACACCCACTTATCGCTCGACACTTCTGAGAGGTGGATAGTGCTTGAACTGTCATCAACAAAGTTAAGCACGCTTGAAACTGCTTTTGTCTCAGGGTAAAGCGAGGCTGTTGGTGCAACAGATTGCTTAAGTTCCTCATAATTTTTAGGGCTATTAAAAAAATAGACGGCAAGCGTAACGACACCAATCACTATAAATATTTTGGTAATTTTGTTCATGGAATATTTTGTCCGATGACTATCAAATTGTTTTTTTTAAAACTTTATGCATAAGTGCCACAAGGCTCAGCAGTAGACCTAGGGCAACAGCGTTGTGCAACACCGCAATAAGAATCGGTAGCGATAAAACCACGTTCAATATGCCGAGCGTTACCTGTAGCGCAAGCATCACCATCACCAGTATTAGCGCCTCCATTAGTCTGGGGTAGCTTTTTAGACTTAAAACAAGTGCAGCAATAGCAAAGGTAACAACCAGCGCACCAATTCTGTGTAGCATTTGGATGGCACTTCTGCTGTCGTGGTCAAGAACGCCGAATTCATAATCGACGCCTAGCGGACCCCAGAAGAAAGCATCAGCAAAGTTCATGCCTCCAGGCCACCACTCACCTAAGCAGGTTGGAAAAAACTCGCCACAAGAAAGCGCTGCATAGTTGGTACTGGTCCAGCCGCCAAGAAATATTTGCATACAAAGTAGTGCAAAAGTGATGATTAAAACCAGTTTGTGCCGTTTTAAGATGTGCTGATGGTGTCGACTCGGGGGCTGTTGGTTGAGCAGCAACCAGAGCAATAAACAAGTCGTTGAAAAGCCACCAATCAGGTGCATTGAGACGATACCAGGGTGTACCAGTTCGGTTACTGTCCACATCCCGAGCGCCCCCTGAAAAATAACCAGCCCAACTAAAAATGCCGGCAAGCCTGTCGACTGAGGTCTTGTCGATTTACGAAAAGCGGCAAAAAAGAACAGCACAACAATCAGCAGGCCTAGGGTGGATGCGGCGTAGCGATGGACCATTTCTTTCCAGCCTTTAGTGGCTTCGACCGGGCGCTCATAGCCTTCAATAGTTGTGCCGTCGATGACGTCTGGGACAATTAACTGGCCATAACAGCCCGGCCAATCAGGGCAGCCCAAGCCGGCATCAGCTAGGCGCGTGTAAGCACCAAGAACAACAACAATGAGTGCCAAAACAAGGGTGATTGATAGTGTTTTTATATACATACGAAATTGCGACTGTCGAATAAGAATTATTTTAATGCAGCAGGGCTTTTGCGCAAGGGCTATTTATGAAAATCGAGCATATTGAAATCGCTCTTACAATAACTGGCAATTCTTCTAAAAAAATCAACTGTTGGTAAAAAAACTTCACCCGGTATTAAGGTAAAAAGTGAATTAATGCTTGGTTAAATTGCAATAAACAGGTATCATTTAGCACATTTTTTGATTGAAACAGCAAGCAAGATTATTTTTGGAGGATCTATGAAAAGATTATTGACGCTGACAAGTGCATTGGTTGCGCTGGTGAGTTCTAAGGCTGCACTGGCAGAG
>JBBWVR010000160.1:0-16385 GCA_050256315.1 Gammaproteobacteria bacterium
ACGCTTATCCGTATCGGTGTAGACCCAGCCGCATAAAGGAGAAATCATGAATAACAAACAAAGTTGGATCGATCAAAGATTCCCCCTAACGAAAGTCTGGAACGAGCATTTAGCCGAATACTACACACCAAGAAACTTTAACTTCTGGTACTTTTTTGGCTCGCTAGCCATGCTAGTATTAGTCATGCAGTTGGTTACTGGTATTTTCCTTACCATGTACTTTAAGCCGGACTCAGCCCAAGCATTTGCCTCTGTTGAATACATCATGCGTGATGTTGAATGGGGTTGGCTCATGCGCTACCTACATTCAACGGGCGCTTCTGCATTTTTTGTGGTGATCTACTTACACATGTACCGTGGCCTGCTTTACGGTTCATACAAAGCGCCAAGAGAGTTAATCTGGATCCTTGGCATGGTGCTCTACATTGCTTTAATGGCAGAAGCTTTTATGGGCTACGTACTGCCTTGGGGTCAAATGTCTTTTTGGGGCGCCCAAGTAATTATTTCACTGTTTGGCTCGGTGCCGGTTATTGGCCCAGACTTATTATCTTGGATCTTGGGTGACTACGCAGTTGGCGATCCTGCGCTTAATAGATTTTTCTCATTGCACGTTGTTGCGCTGCCATTAATTTTGGTGGTATTGGTATTCTTACACATTGTCGCATTGCACGCTGTGGGCTCAAACAACCCGGACGGCATCGAAATTAAAAAGAACAAGGACAAGGACGGTATTCCTAAAGACGGCATTCCCTTCCACCCTTACTACAGCGTTAAAGACATTATGGGTGTTGTTGCCTTCTTGATGATCTTCTGTACGGTGGTCTTCTTTGCACCAGCAATGAACGGCTACTTCTTGGAAAATGCCAACTTTATTGAAGCCAACCCACTGAAGACGCCAGACCATATTGCACCGTTGTGGTATTTAACGCCTTTCTATTCTGTACTAAGGGCGATTCCACCAATGTTTGGTTCGCAGTTCCCAGGTGTTTTGGGCATGGGTGCGGCACTGGTCATTTTGGTCGCTCTGCCGTGGTTAGACAGAAGCCCTGTTAAATCAATCCGCTATCGTAGTGCGCCATTCAAATGGGCGCTGGGTATTTTTGTGATTAGCTTTATCATGCTTGGTTGGCTGGGTATGCAGCCTGTAAACGAGCTGAACGCATTCTTGGCACGACTATTCACCATACTTTATTTTGCTTTCTTTATACTAATGCCTTGGTATACCTCAATTGGCAAAACCAAGCCAGTGCCAGAGAGGACGACGGAGTAAGCCATGAAAACATTAACTAAATTACAACTATCAATCGCTGCTATTGCGCTTTCTTTCAATGTCATTGCCTCACCAAGCTTACAGTTGGAAGATGCTAACACCGATATTACCGACACAGCTTCACTGCAAAACGGCGCCAAGTTATTCATGAACTATTGCTCTGGTTGCCACGCAATTAGTTTTATGCGCTACAACCGCATCGGTGCAGACCTTGGTCTTAGTGATACAGATATCGAAGCCAATCTCATGTTTGCCAGCGACAAAATCGGTGAAAACATCACTACTGCCATGCCTGAAAAGGGTGCGGCGGCTTGGTTTGGTGGTACACCGCCAGACTTGTCTCTAGTGGCAAGATCTCACGGCACTGACTGGATCTATAGCTACTTAAAGGGCTTTTATGCCGATGAATCGCGTGTCTTTGGTGTTAACAACCACGTGCTTGAAAACGCCTCGATGCCAGACGTACTTTGGTCGCTTAGAGAGGGTCAATCAGAAGATGCCTTTGATAGCGACGTTAGAGATATTACCAACTTTCTCGATTACGTTGGTGAGCCCGCAAAGTTGATACGCACAGACCTTGGTAAAAAAGTTCTGTTCTTCCTTGCCATTTTATTTGTACTGACCTACCTCCTAAAGAAAGAATACTGGAAAGACGTGAAGTACGGCATATGGCGCAAAAGAGATTAATTTCTGATACAATTTAACTTATTATTTTGCAGCACCGTCTCACGAGGTGCTGTTTCACTTTTCTAAATACTATTATGCTTACAAAACCAAATCCATCTTCAACAACTCTTTACGCTACAACACAAGAACTAGAGTCCCACGCAGTACGCTTTATCATGGCGCACAAATCAATCGAACGCGACGTTATTGAGTTGGAGTTTGATGACATACCTGAAGAGGTATTAGAACTTAACCCGTGCCAAACAATGCCAACTCTTTTTGACAGAGGCATGGTTTTGTATGACCTGTCGGTCATCATGGAGTACTTGGACGAGCGCTTTCCGTTCCCGCCGTTGCTGCCTGTTGATCCAATCGAAAAAGCAGAAAAACGCCTATTAATCTACCGCTTCACACGTGCAGAGGGTTGTTGGTATGAGCTGGTTAACACCATTCTTAATGGCGATAAAAAAGCAGCTGACGCTGCAAGAAAAACACTCAACGGGAACCTGATTGAGCTTATCCCTTTGTTTGCCCACCAACCGTATTTTAAGAGCGACACAATGACCTTGGTTGATGTCTGTTTAGCACCTGTGCTATGGCGTCTTGGCATTTTAGGCATTAAACTGGGCGACAAAGCCAAGCCAATCCTTAGTTACGCAGCCAGACTTTTCGAAAAAGAAGGCTTCCATGAGGGTCTTACTTTTTGCGAGAAAGACTTTAACTAGTAGCCCCACCCTTTATGAATAACGTTGTCCCCTATCTAATTCGCGCTTATTGCGAATGGATGGAGGATGGCAACCTCACACCACACATTCTTGTTAATAGTGAAATACAAGGTGTTGTCGTACCCGAAGGATTGTCCAAAGAGGGAAAAATCGTCCTTAATATATCTTCAACTGCAACGGTTGGCCGACTGCTGACAAACGAGGCCGTGAGCTTTAAAGCAAGATTTGGTGGTCAATCACAAGAAATTTTTGTGCCTTGTCATGCGGTACTCACTATTTATGCGCAGGAAAATGGCGAAGGCATGTTTTTCGATACCAAAACAGAAGGGGCTCCCGCAGAAGACGAGAAGCCGAACCTTACGCTGCTAGATTAACCCTTTAATATCAACCCAGAACCGCTCCAAGCTCGTCAACGAAAAACCAACTAAAGGTGTCTTTGTATAGGCCTTAAGTGCCTCAAGGTTTGACAGTGTGTTACCCTCAATCCGATTAAGCACCACACAAGCAACACGTAAGTTGTACTTATGTGCAGCATCAATGGTCAATAACGCCTGCGAAATAGCGCCAAGCTCATCACGCACCACTACAACCAAAGGCAGATTTAGCGCCGAAGCTAAATCGGCATTGAGCACTTTTTCTGCTATTGGAGAATAAAAGCCACCAGCACCCTCTACAACAACAAAGTCATCGCCAGTATTTTGTTTGCATGCCGCAACGAGTTGCTCTAGGTTTAAACTTTTGCCAGCCTCGTTGCTGGCTTTTTCAGCACTAGCCTCCAATTCAAAACAAAAGGGGCAAACAGTAGAGAGTGGTTCACTATTACCACAAGCTTCGGATAGCGCTATGGCGTCCCTTGGGGCAAATTTAGCATCAACAATAGGACAATCAGATTCCACTGGTTTTCTAACTCTAACCTTGTGGTCTTCGCTTAATCGTCGGGCGATTTCGACGGCAACGGTGGTTTTGCCGACCTCTGTATTGCTGCCAGTTATAAAGATACCGTTCATGGCAGCATTTTAGCCGAAGTTCACCGATGAATGCCCACTCATAAAAGTATAATGGCCCCCATGCAAAGCAATCTAAAAGTAAACTTTTGTGGTCTCTCACTAAACTCACCAATCATCCTTCTTTCAGGCTGTGTTGGCTTTGGTGAAGAGTACACCCGCATAAAAGGGTTTTCAAATGCCGATGTTGGTGCAGTCTGCCTTAAAGGCACAACACTGGAGCCGCGTCTTGGCAATAAGCCGCATCGGGTGATTGAAACCCCAAACGGCATGATTAACGCCATTGGCTTGCAGAATCCGGGCACCGATGTGGTGATTAACGACATTATGCCCGCACTTGATAAAAGCGAAACAAAATTTATTACCAACATTTCCGGCTCTTCGGTGGAGGAGTACGGCGAAATTGCAAGGCGTTTTGACGACAGCGATATTGATGCAATTGAAATCAACATCTCGTGTCCAAATGTCAAAGAAGGAGGTGTGGCTTTTGGTAACGATCCAGACATGTCTTACCGTGTGGTTGATATTTGTCGAAAAAACACCTCAAAACCACTGATTACCAAACTATCCCCCAACCAAACAGATATTGCCAACAGTGCACAACGCTGCATTGATGCAGGAACCGATGGCTTGGCTGTGATTAACACACTCATGGGAATGGCGGTTGACACCAAAACCGGCAGAGCCATTATTGGCAATAATCAAGGCGGTGTTTCTGGGCCATCTATTAAGCCGATTGCACTACTAAAGGTACACCAAGTCTACCAAGTCAGCAAAAAATACAATGTGCCGATTATTGGCCAAGGCGGCATTGCCACGGTGAATGACGCGCTCGAGTTTATTATTGCTGGCGCCACAACCGTAGGTTTAGGAACGGCGCTTTTTTATGACCCGCTCCTTTGCCCGATCATCAACGACGGCATCAGCCAATACCTTAAAGAGCACAATCTAGCCAATGTCGAAGCATTGGTTGGCACACTCAAACTAAATTAACCAGCCAACACCCTATCCCTCACTATGCAAGAATACAACGCCAGTCAAATCGAATCGAGCGCACAACAATACTGGGTCGATAATCAGTCCTTTAAAGTGGTTGAGGACCCAAACAAGGAAAAATTTTACTGTTTGTCGATGTTTCCTTATCCATCTGGCAAACTCCACATGGGTCATGTGCGTAACTACAGCATTGGCGATGTTATTTCAAGATACCAAAAAATGCTGGGTAAGAATGTGTTGCAGCCGATTGGTTGGGATGCTTTTGGCTTGCCCGCTGAAAATGCGGCGTTAAAGAACAAAGTTCCTCCCGCTGCATGGACTTACGAGAATATTGAGTACATGAAAGGTCAACTGGTGGAGTTGGGCTTTGGTTATGATTGGTCTCGCGAGTTTGCCACCTGTACGCCGGAATACTATCGCTGGGAGCAGTGGTTATTTGTTCGTTTGTTCGAAAAAGGCTTGGTGTATAAAAAGAAGGCAATGGTTAACTGGGATCCAGAGGATCAAACCGTACTAGCCAATGAGCAAGTTATCGACGGCCGCGGTTGGCGCTCAGGCGTTCTGATCGAGAAGAAAGAAATCTCTCAATGGTTTATGAAGATTACCGATTATGCTGAAGAGCTTTTAGATGGCCTGGACAAACTGGATGGTTGGCCAGAGGCTGTACGAACCATGCAAAAAAACTGGATTGGAAAATCCGTCGGCCTTGAGATTGATTTTAAACTGCTTGATTCTGACACCCTTAGAGTCTACACAACACGCCCAGACACTTTGATGGGTGTTACCTACCTAGCCGTTGCAGCCGAACACCCGCTCGCCATTAAGGCAGGTAAATCTAACGCCAGCATTCAAGCCTTTCTTGACGAGTGCAAAACCATGGAGACCTCTGAAGCCGCGATGGAAACCATGGAGAAAAAAGGCATAGATTCTGGTCTTAGCTGTAGCCACCCAATCACGGGTGAAGCCGTCTCTATTTGGATAGCCAACTTTGTTTTAATGGGTTACGGCACCGGTGCGGTGATGAGCGTGCCTGGGCACGATGAGAGGGATTATGACTTTGCCAAGAAATACAACATTCCAATGTTGGGGGTTATTTCCCCTGATGGTATAACGGTCGATATTAGTGAGTCAGCTTATGTTGAAAAAGGTGTTTTAATCAATTCCGGTGAATTTAATGGACTGGATTTTGATAGCGCATTCGAGGCGATTAGCGACAAGCTCTCGAGTAAAGGTTTAGGGCAAAAACAAACCAATTACCGTCTTAGAGATTGGGGTGTATCCAGACAAAGATACTGGGGTTGCCCAATTCCCATTGTAAACTGCCCTCACTGTGGCTCCGTGCCAGTTAAGGCGACGGATTTACCGGTTACTTTGCCAGAAGGTGTGGCTTTTGATGGTGTTGGTTCGCCCATTAAAAAAATGCCTGAATTTTATCAAACACCTTGCCCAAAATGTGGCGAGGCGGCTGAGCGCGAAACCGACACTTTTGATACGTTTTTTGAATCTTCTTGGTATTATGCGCGCTATGCGTGTGCCGATAATAACGAGGCAATGTTGGACGAGCGTGCCGATTACTGGCTCTCGGTCGACCAATACATAGGCGGTGTTGAACATGCCATTCTGCACCTGCTTTATGCAAGGTTTTTCAACAAATTGATGCGCGATGAAGGGCTGGTTAAAAGCGATGAACCCTTCACCAACTTGCTGACCCAAGGTATGGTTTTAAAAGACGGCGCCAAGATGAGCAAGTCCAAAGGTAATACTGTTGACCCCCAAGACATGATTGCCAAATACGGTGCTGATACGGTTCGCTTGTTTATTTTATTCGCTGCACCACCAACGCAAGACCTAGAGTGGTCTGACTCGGGCCTAGAGGGTTCGTACCGCTTTGTTAATAAGTTTTATCGTCTTGTTGGGCGTTTTATCGGCGACTCAGAAGTGCACTCTATTGGTCAACTGGACGTGGCTTCACTTGATAAAAACCAAAAAGACATCAGACAAAAGACACACCAAGCACTCAAAAAAGTGGGTGATGATATTGGAAGGCGCCACTCTTTCAACACCGCCATTGCCACACTGATGGAGCTTAACAACAATCTCTCACGATTTGATGATGTGTCGAAGCAAGGTATGGCGGTGCGAAAAGAGGCGATTGAAATTATGCTAAAAGCGCTCAACCCTATCACCCCCCACCTTTCACACCACTTGTGGCACTGCCTAGGGCATGAGAGTGCCATGATTGATGTTTTGTGGCCCGAGGTTGATGAGTCTGCGCTTGTTCAAGACGAGGTTCAACTCGTGGTTCAGGTGAATGGTAAATTAAGAGCCAAACTCATGGTGGCAGTGGGTATGGATAATCAGGCGGTTGAGGTTTTGGCTTTAAGCGAAGAAAATGTAGTTAAGTTTGTTGAGGGAAAAACCGTTGTAAAAGTGGTGGTGGTCCCCAATAAATTGGTCAATGTGGTGGTTAAGTAACAACCGCCACAAGTAGTTTACCTGTCAAGCATTTTTGCAATCTGCTCGCGTAGAATCAACTCCATAACAAAACCCATCTTACCCCCAGGCACAACCAGTGTGTTTGGACGAGACATAAACGAGCCCGTAATCATGCTCTGCAAGTGGAGAAAATCACAGAATTTGTGGTCCTTAAATCGAACAACAACAAAACTCTCATCCAATGTTGGGATATCTCTAGCGATGAATGGATTAGAGGTGTCAACCGTCGGTACGCGCTGGAAATTGATGTCTGTTTTTGAGAACTGCGGGGTAATGTAGTTGATGTAGTCCCACATTCTTCTGTGGATGGTGTCAACTGTCGCTTCGGCTGAGTAGCCGCGCTTCTCCTTATCTCGGTGAATTTTTTGGATCCACTCCAAGTTAACAACCGGCACCACACCAATCAAAAGGTCAACGTATTTTGAAACGTCGATATCGCCGCATTCGACCCCACCATGAAGACCCTCGTAAAATAACAAGTCGCTACCCTCACCCACCTCTTCCCATGGAGTGAATTCGCCCGGCTTTTGCCCAAACGGCTCCGCCTCTTCTTCATTGTGAAGATAATAACGACGTTGACAAAGACCTTTTTCTCCGTAGGCTTTAAATGTTTTTTCGATTTCATCGAAGTGGTTTGCGTCAGGGCCAAAATGACTAAAGTACTTATTGCCTTTGGCCTCTTCTTTGGCCATAACTCTTTTCATCTCTTCACGGTCGTGGCGATGAAAGCTATCACCCTCGATGATGATAGGCTCAACTTTTAGGCGGCTAAAAATATGGTGAAAAGCACTCTTTACTGTGGACGTTCCAGCACCCGAAGAGCCGGTAATAGCAATAACTGGGTGTTGTTTTGACATAATACTCCCTATATTTGGTTACCCCTATTATCTTTGATAAGCAACACGAGCAGCGGCAAATATATTCAAATCAAATTGAATAAAAGCTAGAAGTCTAGGTTGTCAATCTTAAGTGCATTTTCTTCGATAAAGTTTCTTCTTGGCTCAACCTCGTCACCCATAAGAGTTGAAAACACATCGTCAGCAGCAATTGAGTCCTCTATTTTGACACGCAATAGTGTGCGGCTTTCTGGGTTCATTGTTGTGTCCCAAAGCTGGTCCGGGTTCATTTCGCCAAGACCTTTGTAGCGTTGAAAGCTTTGGCCTTTTCTGGCTTCGTCCAGTAGGAATTTAATTACCTCGCTAAAACTTACAACCTTCGCCTCTTTGTTGCCTTTTTGCACATATGAGGTCGAATCTAAAATGCTTTCAACCTCTTCAGAGTAGGACTGAATCGCCCCAACATCCTGTGAATTAAAAAACCCAGAGCCAAGAATGTTGTTTGCAACATCAACCCCGTAAACAGCTTGTGAGTAAACAACCTCGTTATTCTCAAATGTAACGCTGTGTGTTTCCGACATGGGTGCTGCCGCATTCAATTTGTCCTGCAAAACAGCACACCAAGCTTGCATCTCTTTGTCTTTCGACAAGCCTTTGATTTTTGCCATACCAACAATCGCCCTTAGCAAGGTTAAGTTGTATTTTTTACCAAGCTTCTCGACAATATCTGCCACTTTGTAGTATTTTTCAACGGCTGACTCAAGCGCCACACCACTGATCGCTGGCGCATCTTTGTTGGCAAAAAGTTGTGCACCGTTAATTGCCTCTTGCAACAGGTAGTCACTTAGCTCTTGATCGTCCTTAAGATAGCGCTCTTGCTTGCCTTTTTTGATTTTATATAGTGGTGGCTGTGCAATGAAAAGATAGCCGTTCTCAATCAATTCTGGGAGGTAGCGATAAAAGAAGGTTAATAACAAGGTTCTAATATGCGCACCATCCACGTCTGCATCTGTCATGATGACAATTTTGTGGTAGCGTAATTTTTCAATATTGTATTCGTCCTTACCTATGCCACAACCAAGCGCAGTAATAAGGGTGCCCACCTCTTGCGAGGAAAGCATTTTCTCAAATCTTGCTTTTTCAACATTAAGAATTTTGCCTTTTAACGGCAAAATTGCTTGGGTTCGCCTGTCTCGACCTTGTTTTGCCGAGCCACCCGCAGAGTCACCCTCTACCAAGAATAATTCAGATTCCGCAGGGTCTTTTGTTTGGCAATCGCTCAGCTTTCCTGGCAACCCCGCAATATCCAGTGCGCCCTTGCGACGCGTCATTTCTCGCGCTTTTCGTGCGGCATCCCTCGCTCTTGATGCGTCCAAAATTTTGCCAACAATTATTTTGGCTTCGGTTGGGTGTTCTAGTAGGTATTCGCCCAACTTCTCATTCACCGATGACTCCACAGGCGCACGCACCTCTGAAGAGACCAGCTTGTCTTTGGTTTGGGATGAAAACTTAGGATCTGGCACCTTGATTGAAACAATGGCGGTTAAACCCTCTCGGGTGTCTTCACCGGTAATGGCTGATTTTTCTTTTTTGGCCATTCCAGAGCTATCGATAAAACTGTTGAGCGTTCGCGTAAGAGCAGCCCTAAAGCCCACTAAATGCGCACCACCGTCTCTTTGAGGAATGTTGTTGGTAAAGCAATAAATGCTCTCTTGGTATGTGTCGCTCCACTGCAATGCAACATCAACAACAATACCTTCTTTTTCAGCACTGATGGTTATGATGTCGTTATGGATGGCGTTTTTTGCCTTGTTCAAATACTCGACAAACGCAGTAATACCACCCTCGTAAACAAACACGTCTTTGCGACCTGTGCTAAGCTCTTGAATGTCAATGTGGACACCGGAATTTAAGAACGACAGTTCACGAATACGGTTAGCAAGTATTTCGTATTTAAACTTGGTTTCAGAAAAAATCTCTTTGCTGGGCTTAAAGTGGATTGTTGTGCCCGTTGTATCGGTTTTCCCGGTAGCACCCATCGGCGCGTTGGGCACGCCCAAGGAGTAACTTTGTTCATAAATTTCGCCGGATCTGTATACGGTTAAATGAACACTCTCAGAAAGGGCGTTAACAACCGAAACACCAACACCGTGTAGGCCGCCTGAAACCTTGTAAGAGTTATCGTCAAACTTACCACCCGCATGAAGTACAGTCATAATTACTTCGGCGGCAGAAACCCCTTCTTCTGGGTGAATGTCCACCGGAATGCCGCGACCATCGTCTGTGACAGATATGGAGTCATCCTCATGGATGGTAATTGAAATTTTTGAGCAGTGACCGGCTAGAGCTTCGTCAATTGAGTTGTCGACAACCTCAAAAACCATGTGATGCAAACCCGTACCATCATCGGTGTCGCCAATGTACATGCCTGGGCGTTTTCTTACCGCATCAAGACCCTTTAAGACCTTAATACTGGAGGCCTGATATTCTTCTGTCATGGGAGCTCAATATAAATAAATCGATTATACCACGAGGACGTGGTTTATCGTTAATCCATCCCTGTTTTTTAAGTGTATTCTTTGTTGCTGTTTGCAACTGAATGTGGTGCCACTGTGGGCACCAAATAAAGGAACTTATTGGCTAATAATTCCGTTGTTAATTTGAAATGTTGTTGTGTTTTCTTGGGAAAAATTTAGAGGGGTGTTGCCAATATCTGTGAGAAATATTTGCACGTTCAGTTCCGACAAGAATTGCAGGGTTTGGTTTATTTTGTGTTGGTCCAGCTCTGACGAAATATCATCGATTAAGACCACGGGGCTAATGTTTTTTTCAACCAACAACAACACTTGCACCATCCAATAAACCAGAGATAGGGTTTTTTGCTCTCCTCGAGAAAGGTGGTTTTCTGTTTTATTATTCAGAGAATATTCAATACTTGCTTTGTGCGGACCGCAACCTAAATGCTTCAGTCGAACAAAACTTTGGGTGTTTGTCGATAAGTAACCAAATACACTATCATAGCTGAGCGGATCCACACCCCTTACCCAGCCATTTTGAAAATTCATTGACAAGTCGCCAGCTTGTTGGAAAAAATCAACCTTATTGCTTTTTTCTGTCTCTTCAATTGTTTCGTTTAAAGCCTGAATATACTCAATTCTTGCCGTTGAGATATCAATCGACAAATGGGCGAGTTTTGACATCCAGTACTCAAGCTCTTTCGTGTTGTTTTTTACAAGCAACAAGTTGATGTTTTTAAGTATTTTATTGTAGGACTTGTAGGTTGTTAACAAGTTGGGTTTTATGTGAAACACCCCCCAGTCAAGATAAGACCTTTTGAGTTTTGGTGCGCCGCCGACAACAAAACCCCGATCAGGAGAAATTATTTGCGTGGGTAGAAGTTGGCTAAGCTGACTGTTATTTTGCGCTTTTTGATGGTTAATTGTAATCTCAGAGCGACTGTTTGTCTTTTTTAATAAAACCCTAACATCGTCGATTATGGCACCAACTTGCAACAAATCACTGTCAAAAGGTATTATATCCTTAGTTCTTTTTGTTTTAAATGAGCGGTTGTGGCCCAAGTAATACAAAGCCTCAATAAAATTAGTTTTTCCTTGGGCGTTTTTACCTAAAAGCAGGTTGATGTTTTTATTGGGCTCTAAATACTGGTTTGATAAATTACGAAACCTATGAACATGCAGTTTCTCAACAATAGCCATGATTGATAAACACCAAACTAGATTCGCATCGGCATGACAATATACTGGTAATTTTCACTCTCAAGCGCACTGATCATGCAAGATTGGTTCTCACCTCCAGGAACAACCATGTTTACCTCGTCCGAGGTTAATTTTTCAAGAATCGAGATTAGGTAGTGGATATTAAAAGCAATTTCAATTTCTTTTTCTTGGTTTTTAACCTCTAATTGGGTTTTTGCTTGACCGCGCTCAGAATGAGAGAAAATATTAAGCTTGCCTTCTCTGAAAACAAGTTTGACGCCTTTTGTACGCTCCTCAACAAAGATTGAAGCTTGCTGTAAACTGGATAAAAAATCGACCCTGTTGATAATAATAGTGTTGCTAAAATCGGTTGGAATTACCTGTTTGTAGTTAGGGAAGTTTCCATCGATTAGGCGGCTTATAATTTTTGTATTGGTATCTACCAGTGAAAAGTAATTATCTGAAAGGTGGATTTCAGCCGTTTCTTGGCTGCTTTTATTAAGTAATTTTGTCAATTCAATTACTGCTTTTCTGGGAAGGATAACCGTTCTTTTTTCTTCAAGTTTGTTGCTTTGCTTAACCTCGCCAATTGATAGGCGATGACCGTCGGTTGCAACAACAGTTAAAGAGTCTTTGTTTAGTTCAAAATAAAGACCGTTTAAGTAGGCGCGGATATCTTGATTGCCCATTGAAAAACTTGTATTTTCAATCAAAGCCTTGAGGTCTTCTTGTTTGACCTTAATGGTGCTTGTATTTTGGGTTTTTGGCAGAGTGGGGAAATCTTGATGGTCGAAAGTATTAAGCTCAAATGTGTTGTTATTGGCGTTGAGATAAATCTTATTTTGTTCGATTTTGAATTGAATTTTAGTTTTCTCTGGGAGTTTTCTAACAATATCAATTAAGTCTTTTGCATAAATCGTAAAACCCACGTTTGTATCACTTTGTATTTTCTTAGAGGCGCTGATTTCTAACTCCATGTCGGTGGTAGTTAGTGTTAACAACCTATCTTTGAGTTGAATCAATACATGAGACAAAATAGGCAGTGTTTGCTTTTTCTCAACAACGCCAATCACCGTTTGTAATGGGTCTAATAATTCTTCTACACTGAGTTCGGTGTTCATAAGCGGTCTAATTAAAAAGTTATTGTTATTATTAGGGGCCTTTTTTTCTGTTGATGGGTGTTGTTTTTATATATATAACAAACCCTTATCGTGTGTGTAACTTGTTGGTATTTTGGCCTGTAAGTTTTTAATTTGTTGGTAAAGTGTGTTTATTATAAGTTGTTTTGCAAGTTATCAACAGAGCAGTTTGTTTTATCTTGTTTATAAGTTAGTAAGTTTCATTTTAAGGTTGTCAAAATCGTTTTGGATGTCGTCATTTTCTATCATCATTTTCTTCAGTTTTTCACAGGAGTAAAGCACGGTGGAGTGGTCTCGATTGCCGAAGTTGTGGCCAATTTTTGCCAGTGATAGGCTGGTTAAATCGTGGCACATGTGTATAGCCATTTGTCTCGCCCTAACCAAGTGTTGTTTGCGGGAGTTGGAAATCAAATCCGACAGGGTAATGCCGTAATATTTACTCACCGTTTTTTGTATTTCGTGGATTTCAATGAGCCGTTTTTTCGGACTGATTAGATCTCCTAAGGCGCTTTCTACAATTTCTTTGGAGATCAAAGCGTGGTCAATTTTAGAAAAATCAACAAAGGCCTTGAGTTTTAACAGAGCACCCTCTAAGTCGCGAACGTTGGAGGTTACGTGGCTGGCAATAAACAGCGCAACATCTTCACTAAGAGCCAGTGATATTTGTGGGTTTTGTGATTTCTTCAATAAAATGGCCGCACGCATTTCTAGCTCTGGCGCTGCAAGTTGCAGGTTTAGGCCTTGAGAGAAGCGTGTTTTAAGACGGTTTTCAAGGTCTTTGATGCTTTTAGGTGGTTGATCACAGGTGAAAATAATTTGCCTCTTGGTGCTAAAGAGAAAATTGAAAATATGAAAAAATTCCTCCTGGGATTTGTCTTTGCCGGCAATAAGATGAATGTCGTCAACCAGCAATAAGTCGGCAGATTGATAATACAATTTAACCTTTTCAATGGTGTTATGGCGTAGGCTGGTGGTGATGTTTCTAACAAAGTCCATGAGCGGCACATAAATAATTTTAGCACGCGGGTTTCTTTCAAGCGCCAAGTGGCCTGCGGCCTGCATTAAGTGTGTTTTTCCAAGCCCAGACTCGCCGTAAATAACAAAAGGATTGTAGGGCGAAGAGTTGATGTTTTCTGCAATTTGCCTACAGGCGGCAGAAGCAACTTGGTTGGCGTTTCCCAGCACTAGATTGTCAAATGTGTACTCAGAGAACAGTGGTGTGGTATGTTTTTTTACTTGGTCAGCGGGCGCCCTGACGGCGTTTGAAAGTTGAATTTTTACACTCAAAGAGCTGTCTTCATCCCTAACCGTTTGCGCTATTTCTTTTTTTAGGCGACTGTTGATTTGTTTAAGAACCGACGAATTGGGCGCAAGCAATGTTAGCGTACTACCGTCTTCAATAGCACCTAGAGGCTGAACCCACAGGCTAAATTCCTTTAGTGGCAAGGTCTTTTTAAGTGAATTTAAGCAACGAGCCCAAGTTTGAGACATAAGGCAGTGAATCCAAAAGTGAAAATGATATACCAATGATACCTATTGTAACAAGGAGTTGATTGGTGCGTTTCATTGAAAAATATTTTGAAGGGGTGTTGTGGGGGTCTCGTTATATGGTGTTGGGCGCCGTCGTCTCGTCCATACTGCTTTCAGGTTTGTTGTTTTTGATTACTGTTGCCGATGTTGTTGGTTTGTTAATGCATGCACCGGACTATTTTGGCATTTCCGGAGAGGCGCAAAAGGTGGCGCGCGCTGAAATTGTTGCCCACACTGTAGGGGCGATTGATGGCTTTCTTTTGGCTACTATTTTGTTGATATTTGCCCTTGGCTTATACGAGCTTTTTATCAGTGACATAGACGATGCCAAAAAAAGCGGCCAATCCTCTAAAGTGCTGGTAATCAACAGCCTGGATGATCTTAAATCTAAATTAGCGAAAGTTATTTTAATGATTTTGGTGGTTACTTTTTTCGAAATTTCCTTGTCAATGAATTTTGAAGGGCCACTGGATTTAGTGTATTTTTCGGTGGGTATTTTATTGGTTTCTTTGGCGCTTTATTTTGGCTCTAAATCTTCCCATTAA
Organism: Gammaproteobacteria bacterium; assembly: GCA_050256315.1. GTDB lineage: Bacteria > Pseudomonadota > Gammaproteobacteria > PS1 > Pseudothioglobaceae > Pseudothioglobus. Next base: position 14,924 of record JBBWVR010000160.1, read on the forward strand.
AACACCACCACAATTGCTTTTTCCACCGCATTAGCGTAACATTGCGCTCTTTTATCTTCGACAAGAAGCCATGCGAAAAACGATTGTAGCTGGTAACTGGAAAATGAACGCCAGCAAGGAAGCTGTTAATACTCTTATTATGGGTATTCTTGCAGGCATGGACGACGTTAAGTCAGAAGTGATTGTTTGTGCGCCCTTCCCTTATCTTTCGCAAGTGGAGGCCTTAATTACACACAGTCAACTTAAGCTTGGCGCCCAATCTTTGAATATAAATACTAATGGCGCTTTCACTGGTGAAGTGAGTGCGGAGATGATCAAAGACTTTGGCGCACAATACGTGATTGTTGGCCATTCAGAGCGTAGAAGCCTTTATGGTGAAGACAGCACACTTGTTGCTGAAAAAGTAAAAGCCGCGCTTGATAACGATTTAACGCCGTTATTTTGTGTTGGTGAAACGTTAGAACAAAGAGAGGCGGGCGAAACAGAGGCCGTGGTTAGTGAACAAATTAACGCTGTTATTAATCTGCTTGGAATTGATGCCTTTCTTGGAATTATTGTTGCTTATGAGCCTGTTTGGGCAATTGGCACAGGTGTGACTGCAACACCAGAACAGGCGCAAGCGGTGCATGCCTTTGTTCGTCAGATTTTGGCTGGTCACGATGACGGCATTGCTGATATGACAGCTATTTTGTATGGCGGCAGCATGAATGCGGGCAACGCCAAAGAGCTGATTGCCTGTGAAGATATTGATGGCGGCCTAATTGGCGGCGCCTCTTTAAAGGCAGAAGATTTTTTACATATATGTAGGGTGGGTTAAGTTATGTCATTTCAAATTGTTTTAATTATTCATGTGCTTTTGGCCCTAAGCCTTGTTAGTATTATTCTAATACAACATGGCAAAGGCGCAGACGCTGGAGCGGCTTTCGGTTCAGGCGCTGCGGGCGCGGTGTTTGGCGCAAGAGGCGCACACTCGTTCTTGTACAAACTCACATCCGGTTTGGCAATTGGCTTCTTTATCACCAGTATTTTCCTCGCCTATTTGGCAACTAGTGAAACAACGGTTTCGCCATCAAGTCAACAAAGCATCATGAGCGAAGTGACTACGATTGAGAGTGAGTTGCCAGTCAGCGACATTCCAAGCAACTAATAATCCAAGCCCAAGTGGTGGAACTGGTAGACACGCAGCCTTGAGGGGGCTGTAGCGCGAGCTGTGAGAGTTCGAATCTCTCCTTGGGCACCATCTATAAAATCAAGTAACATGTTCTGAGTGTGCTTTATTGTACAATCATCTAAATTCTGGCGTGTATAAATGAACTCAAACAAAAAACAACCCATGCTTGGTATAGCCCTGATGTTGGGCGCGATGACGGTCATCCCGATGTTGGATGTGCTTGCGAAAATGTTGACATCAGACTACCCTGTTCTACAAGTTACCTGGGCAAGATTTGTCTTTCACACACTT
>JBBWVR010000161.1:0-4144 GCA_050256315.1 Gammaproteobacteria bacterium
TGCGGTGATCGTTATCAAACAACCCAAGATAAATAAAACAATCCCTGCATATATACTTGGCAAGCGCCCAAAACGATCCGATAGAGGTCCAAAAACAATCTGGCCTAAGACAAAACCCACAAATAAAACGGTGATAATTAATTGTATCTCACTACCAGAAGTGCCGAAATCATTGGCCATGAACCCCAAGGCGGGAAGAACAGCGTCAATTGAAAGAGCCGTGGTAGCCATTAAGGCGGCCATGAGAAAAACAAACTCAACCTTACCGATACGCAAAAACTTCAACATAGAATGTGTTAAAAAACGACTAGATTGTGCATCATACCTTAACAGCCTTAGTGTGTTTTTCTACAGGGAATATTGTGCAAAAATAAAATCATTGCAATTAAAATGGCCAGCCATAAAAGTGGTTGATAACGCCCTAGCATACCTGAATATGCTAAAAAGAAAATCTTTAGTCGCCGTTACTCAGTGCCGCATCCAGAAGCTAGAAAAAAGGAAATGGGCTTGACCTAAGATTTGTCAAAACAATCATGACTCTGCATGGTGGCATTATTACAGTCAACAACCGCGCTATGAAACAAGGTACTGTTGCGATTTCCACTTAAATAAATGAAAGTTTTTATCGAGAAAAATATCGAAAATGAACTTCTAAGCGTTAATTTCAACGCTACGTAAGTCTTTTGCGAGTTTATCAAGTGCGGTATTAACCAACTTATAAGAGCCTTCCGCGCCAAACAATTTTGCTATTTCAACAGATTCATTAATCACCACTTTGTAAGGCACTTCAATACTGAATTTGAGCTCAAATGCACCAAGATAAAGAATTGCGTGCTCGACAGGGCCCAACTCATCAATGTCTCGATCGATACACGGAGCGATTAGCTCATCAAGCAATGTGATATTTTTTGGAATCTCGCGAATAAGATTCGAGAAAAAAGCTTTAGAAATTTTGCCTTCTTTTTGCGTTAAAAACTGATGCTCAATACTAAGCAAGTCGCCTTGAGAAATGCGCCATTGATAAAGCGCTTGGACAACGCGCTCTCGTGAGCGCTGTTTTGGAGTTTTATAAGATTTTTGCATAGTATGAGTTGCGATTTAGTGGGTGTTTTGTTCGTCTGCTTTGGCAAGCAAGTAAATCATCTCAATCATCGCAAGCGTTGCCTCTTCACCTTTGTTGCCTTTATAGCCGCCGGCTCTGCCCAGTGTTTGCTCCATGTTGCTGGTTGTCAAAACACCGAAGGCAACGGGCGTTTCAAACTGATAAGAAACGTCAGCAACACCTCTTGCGCACTCAGAGCAAACATAGTCAAAATGCGGTGTTTCGCCTTGGATTACAGCACCTAAAGTGACAATACCATCATAAACCGAGTTTTGAGCTAAACGCTTTGCCATCAAAGGAACCTCAAAGGCACCGGGTGCGTAATACACGTCAATATTGTCGTCTTGAATACCGTATTTTCTTAGCGTATCTTCTGCAGCTGCCAATAGTTTGTCGCCAATATCTTTGTAGAAATAAGCAATAATAATAGCGACTTTTGAACCTGCTAAAAATGTGGTGTTGGCTTCACGATCAAATTTAAATGTTGACATAATTTCCTTATTTTTGTGTATCTACGTCTTCACTAATTGTTAAGCCAAAACCCTCAAGGCCATGCAACACTCTTGGACTGCCCAGGATTTTCATTTGAGCGACACCCAAATCCGCGAGAATTTGCGCACCAATTCCAAACGTTCTAAGGTCGTCGGCTTGCCTGTAATTTGGATTATCAATGCTTTCAAGAATGTCTTGATTGTTCTGCTTTCTTAGCAGCAGAAAAACACCTGTTTCGGCTTCTGAAATTTGCTCTAAAGCGCTGTCAATACTAAAACCAGAACTCTTCTCTTGCAACACATCTGTAAAGATATTTTCCATGTGTACGCGCACGTGTGGCTCACTCTTTCCGGTAATTTTTCCTTTGACGAGTGCAAGGTGCGTGTCGTTATTAATAGAGTCTAAATAAGAGACCAACTTAAAAGAACCAAAGCGTGTTTGGAATTGTCTTTGATTGATCCGTTCAATGGTTTTTTCATTCTCAACACGGTAGCGAATAAGGTCTTCAATCGTGCCCCACTTAATATCGTGCTTTTCGGCAAAAACCTCTAAGTCTGGACGACGCGCCATTGTGCCGTCATCATTCAAAATTTCAACAATAACCGATGCCGGTTCAAAACCCGCTAAACGAGCTAAATCACAACCCGCCTCAGTATGGCCAGCGCGTATTAACACACCGCCCTGTTCTGCCATTAATGGAAACACATGGCCGGGCTGAACAATATTTTCTGGCTTGGCGTTTGAGGCCACCGCATCTTGTACGGTTTTTGCCCTGTCCGCAGCGGAAATACCTGTGGTCACACCTTCGGCCGCTTCAATGGAAACGGTGAAATTAGTGGAATGAATATCGCCATTGTGCGTTACCATCAATGGTAAATTTAGCTGTTTGCACCGATCACGAGTCAACGTCAAACAAATAAGGCCTCGACCGTAAGTAGCCATGAAGTTGATATGCTCTTTGGTAACTTTGCCAGCAGGCACAAGTAAGTCGCCTTCATTCTCACGATCTTCATCATCCATAAGAATGATCATCTTGCCTTGTTTGTAATCTTCTAAAAGCTCTTGTGTTGTTGCTTTCATATTGTTTTGTTCTCTAATGATTCTAAGCGTTTTTTGTTGCGCTTAATAACTGCTCTAAATGCCGCGCAATAATGTCAATTTCGACATTTACCTCTGTGCCAATATGCAAGTCACCTAGCGTCGTGACAGTGAAAGTATGCGGCACAATATTAACGCCAAATGCATCACCTTCAATACTGTTGACCGTCAAACTCACGCCATTTATACAAATTGAGCCTTTGCGAGCGATATATTTTACCAAACCTTGGTCAACAGTAATCTCGAAGCGCGTGCTTTCGCCTTCACTGTAACGATTACTAACAACACCCACGCCATCCACATGACCACTAACTAAGTGACCATCAATGCCTTGATTAAGCCTTAATGCTTTTTCAAGATTAACCTTGTCGCCTGTTTTAAAATTAGCAAAAATAGAGCAGTCTAGCGTCTCCTGAGAAACGTCTGCCGAGAAGGTGTTGTTTGTTAATTCAACCGCAGTCAAGCAAACACCATTAACCGCAATACTGTCACCAATTTTCGCATCATTTAAATCAATAGCATTGGACTCAAAAATAAAGCGAGCACCCTTTTCAGAGGTTTTTACATTTTTGATCTTCCCAACGGCTTGAATGATTCCAGTAAACATAAAGTATAGGGCTTGTAAATTAAGGCGAATTTTACGCTAAATAAAAATAAAAGAACAATTAAGACTCGCTATCCAAGGTGGCGCAAACACTTGCCCCAAACAGAATAACCGCCCAAGCAATATACACCCAAAAGAGTAATAGCAGCAGTGTCGATAACGTGCCGTAAATAACTTCAAGATTTGAATAAACAAACAAATACCCATAAATTGAGTACTTGATTAACTCCAAGATGGTGGCCGCCATAATGCCAGCCTTCAAGGCACTAATAAAGCGCACTTTGGCTAAGGGCACCAAAAAATACGTCAAGCTCAAGCCCAAACAGGATAGACCAAACGCCACTATGTATGTTGTGTATGCGTAATCAGAAACCATCGACAACAAGTCCAAGGCCAACATATAAGAGCTTAAGAGCAAGGACACACCCAGCAAGATTGGCCCAACAAACAAAATGAATAGGTAGGAAAGCAAACCATTAAGCCAGCTACGTTGAGACGCTCTGTCCCAAATTAAATTCATTCTTTGGTCAATACTGAGTAGCAAGAATGCGCCGGTCACAATAAAAAATACAATACTAGGGCCACGCAGAGATTGCGCTTGGCTGATGAAAGTCGACAAGTAGGACTTTGCTTGATCGGCATCGCTTGGCAAGACGTGCTGAAATAAAAATGCTTCCAGCTGGGGTTGAAAATCGACAAAATAATCGCTAAGCGAAAAAACACTTAAAGCCAGTGCCAAGGCTGGAACAAAGGCAAATAAGGTCTTGAAAGATAAAATCGCTGCTGAATCAAAACCCTCTGAATTGACAAATCTTTTAGCAGAAGAAATTAGCATTTACTTTTGGGTA
>JBBWVR010000162.1:0-2449 GCA_050256315.1 Gammaproteobacteria bacterium
TTGATTGATTACTACACACAACCGAAGGTGTTTGGAAAATGAAGAATTCCACCATACTAAAATCAGGCGCTTTGATGCTTGTCTTTACCTTGATTTGTGTATTTTTTGTCAGTCTGGTTGAGCAAACCACCAAAGAGAAAATCGCTTTTAACGAAGAACAATTGCTCATCAAAAGACTCAATGAAATCGTTGCTAATTACGATAATGATATTGTTTCTGATCAGTTTGAGAAAGACATTGAGCTGCATGGTATTGAGCAGAGCATTCGAATTTTTCCAGCCGAGAGAGAGGGGAAAATATTCGCCCATCTGATAGAGCATACTTATCCAAACGGCTATAACGGCAATATCCGATTATTGACTGGCATTGATATAGATGGGGAGTTGCTGGGCGTTCGAGTGATTGGTCACAAAGAAACACCGGGTTTAGGCGACAAAATTGAGACGCGTAAATCGGATTGGATCAAGGGTTTTTCGGGCTTGTCATTGTCAAACTTAGACAAGTCGCAATGGAAGGTAAAGCGTGATGGCGGTAGTTTTGATCAGTTTACCGGCGCAACCATTACTCCTCGTGCCATTGTCAGTGCCGCCTATCAAATACTAGAATACGTCAGAGAGTATGAAATTAAGTGATTTTGATTTCGATCTACCAAAATCGTTAATTGCCCAATTCCCCAGCGAGAAGCGCACCGATTCAAGATTATTGGTTGCAGGTGATGACATTGTTGATGCTACATTTTCTGAATTAGACGATTTTTTACGCGCAGACGATTTGTTGGTGCTTAATGACACTCGGGTCATTCCCGCAAGATTGTTCGGTCAAAAAGAATCGGGCGGTAAAGTCGAAATACTCATTGAGCGACTGCTTAGCGATACGCAAGCTTTAGCAATGATTAAAGCCAGTAGGGCGCCGAAAATTGGCAGCTTTGTCGTTTTGGAAAACGGTCAACGAGCTGAAGTTATTGACAAGTCTTGCGGCCTTTATACGCTGTTATTTTCGGGCACAGCGATCCTTGATTGCCTCAATGAGGTGGGTCATGTTCCTTTGCCGCCCTACATTGAGCGCAGCGACAAAAAAGAAGATCTCAGCCGTTATCAAACGGTTTATGCGCAAAATGATGGCGCAGTTGCTGCGCCAACTGCAGGCTTGCATTTTGATGAAGCCTTGCTTGCTCAATTACAAACACGAGGAATTGAGCATACGTTTGTCACGCTACATGTTGGTGCTGGAACTTTTCAGCCGGTAAAAGTTGAACACATCAAAGATCACCACATGCACAGCGAAGTGTATCAAGTGAGTGCTGAGGCTGCTGAAAAAATTAAACAAACACGCGCTAATGGCGGCAGAATAATTGCAGTTGGAACGACAGCGGTACGCACTCTTGAGTCTATGGCTTTAAAGGGCGAGGTGTGTGAAACTCAAGGTGATACCGATATTTTTATTTATCCAGGTTTTGAATTTCAGCTGGTGGATGTTATGATTACCAATTTTCATTTGCCGAAATCTTCACTATTGATGTTGGTCAGTGCCTTTATCTCTCGAGAGAAAATGTTTGAAATTTATAATCACGCCATTGATAACAAGTACCGCTTCTTTAGTTACGGTGATGCAATGTTGCTCGAAAAACAATGATTATTTCCTCGAACGAGTTAATGCGTGTAGAAGTGGAGAAAGCCGAAATACCTTGGTTAAAAGTTTTCTGCCAAAGAGAAGTGAAGGAGTTTTTTCAATGCAGTGTTGAGGAGAAAGCCGAGATTTTTCGGGTGATTGATATTATTGAGAGACAGATGGATTGCTACTTCTCACCCGATAAGATCAATATTGCCTCTTTTGGCAATATGCTGCCGCAGGTCCATTGGCACGTTATGGCGCGGTTTGAAAACGACAGTTATTTCCCCCAGCCGATGTGGGGCGAAAAACAAAGAGAATCTACATTGGAACTCCCAAGTTTTGATGTTTTTTATAAAAACTTGGGAGGTTTGCTTTAATCTCGCTTTAACGCAGGACCTCTAGCAGGGTTGAGCCCATCAATGCTGGCGACGGCGCAACAGCGACTCCGCAGCGCTCCAAAGCATTAATTTTATCTTGCGCACCACCACTACCACCACTGATCACGGCGCCGGCGTGCCCCATGCGCTTGCCTTTTGGTGCCGTAATGCCTGCAATAAAGCCAACAACCGGTTTTGTCATATTCTCTTTAATCCAAACGCCAGCTTCGGTTTCATCGCTTCCACCAATTTCACCAATCATAACAACGCCGTCTGTTTCGTCGTCCGCATCAAAACGAGCAAGCAGATCAATAAAGTTTGCACCCTTAATTGGATCGCCGCCGATGCCAATGCATGTGGTTTGTCCCAAGCCCAATGAGCTTGTCTGCCAAACTGCCTCGTACGTCAACGTGCCGGAGCGACTGATAATGCCAACACTTTTTCCGCTTGGTGAATCGCAA
>JBBWVR010000163.1:0-2749 GCA_050256315.1 Gammaproteobacteria bacterium
AAATTTAGGCTCATTATCAATATCATTAAAACAGTGCAATTGTCGATATTTGAAAGCCGAACTAAAAAGCGACTCAACCTCCGAATTGCTAACGGAAAAAGGTGGGCCGCTCATCTGATGCTGCGGATAAATAAGTGTTAATAATAGTATTCGCGCATCAAGCGGTATTATAGCAGTTAAATGCTGTGCGTATTTTTCTCTTAGATCCCAATCTAGCGCTATCAACGATGCCCGATCATAAACAGCGGATACACTCGACAAGTGTTCGGCATTTAAATTGAAATAATCACCGCAGTAAATCTTAATACGCTCAGATTGATAAAGTGCAAACCCGTCAATTTCACTAACCAAGTATTGCAGACTGTTGTCAACAAAAAACTGCTCAACAGCAACAGAACTTAATTCCACACCAATCACTGAATAGCCCATTTCTGACAAATAAATCATGTCGACACTTTTGCCGCACAATGGCACAAACACGCTCGCCCTAGGTGTTAGCTCTAGCAACTCAAAATAATCAACCAACGATCGATTAACCACATCCACATGCCATCCAATTTTATTATTTTGCCAGCGCGCCAACCAATCCGTCATTCTATAATCCTTGTTATAATGGACTTCGTTTTTTCGTAAAAACAAAATCAATGAATTGCTCGTATTTTAATTAGAACCATGTTGTAGAGGTCTTTGTATTAAACACTTTATAATTTGCTGAGTGAATAAAAATGAATAGCGATATTGGTGACTGGTCAACATACCTAGACGGTATCTCGGAAAAGGATTATTTCCAAAACTTGCTCGGCTTTTTAAGCCGCCAGACTCAACTCTCAAAAACTATTTACCCACCAAAAGGCTCTTGGTTTAAAGCCTTCGAGCACTCCAGTTATGTGAATACAAAGGTTGTTATCTTGGGTCAAGACCCTTACCATGGTGAAGGTCAGGCTGAAGGCATGAGCTTCTCTGTGCCGGAAGGTATAAAAATACCACCCTCTCTTAGAAATATTTACAAAGAACTTGCGTCTGATTTAAACATCAACACGCCAGAACACGGTCATTTGGCATCGTGGGCAAAACAAGGCGTGTTGTTACTCAACAGTGTTTTAACCGTTGAGAAAAATAACCCCGCCTCGCACGCCAATCAAGGCTGGGAAGTTTTTACAGATACCGTCATTAAATTATTAAGCGATAAAAAGCAACATTTGGTTTTTCTGTTATGGGGAGCATATGCAGGGAAAAAAGTGCAATTAATTAACCGTGAAAAACATCTGATTCTCACCGCGCCACACCCCTCACCATTTTCAGCACATCGGGGGTTTTTTGGGTGTCGGCATTTCTCCAAAACAAATGACTACCTGTTGTCAAGCAATCAACGACCCATTAAATGGAATGGAATCTCCTGATGAAACTCGTCATTGATGATGCGGTCTACGCCTATACTGAAATATTTTCCGATTTTGGCGAAATTATTGCACTACCTGGGCGTGATATTAACCGCCAAATTATTAAGGATTGTGATGTATTAATTGTCCGATCGCGAACTCAGGTCAGCAGAGAACTATTGGAAGGCACAAGTATCTGTTTTGTCGGCTCGACTGTGGCTGGCCTGGATCACATTGATGAGGTTTTCCTGGATCAGAAAAATATTACTTTTGCCTCGGCCCAAGGTTGCAATGCCAACGCCGTCGCTGAATACGTTATTACCGCCATTGCAAATCTCGCGGATGATTATGACTTCAGCCTGGCCGACAAAACACTTGGTATTATTGGCGTCGGCAATGTTGGCACACGGTTAAACCATAAAGCCAAACAGCTTGGCATGAGCACACTACTCAATGACCCTCCACGACAAGGCGTCGAACAATTAGCAAACTTTGTTGATCTCAATACTGCGCTCAGCGCTGATATCATCAGCTTTCATACACCACTCACTTTTACTAAGCCACACCCCAGTTACCACCTCCTTGCTCAGCATAATTTTGACTTAATTACAGAGAATACCATCCTCATCAATGCGGCTCGCGGTGGCATCATTGATGAGGCAATTTGGCAAAAAACCAAAACCAAAGCCAATATCATTGACTGTTGGGAGAACGAACCCAACATTAATACTGCGTTACAAAAATCCGCTTACTGGGCAACACCCCATATTGCCGGACACTCTATTGATGCCAAATTTATGGGCAGTTATATGATTTACCAGGCGCTTTGTAAATTTGCCAACACTAAAGAGAATACAAAAATCGCTAATCTGGTTAAGCCGCCACAAATTACCATTAACCACAACTCTCTACCAGCTACACTGAATGCAATCTATCCATTTATTGATGACGATATAGCAATTAAAGATCTTGGCCACTTTGAGTACTATCGCCGCTATTATCCCGCTCGTTATGAGTGGCATCATTTTGATAGCAAAATAACACTACCAAACGCCTAGCCTTTGACGATTGACTTTATTTGAGCTAAAACATCTTCAAGGCTGGACTTTTTTATGACCTTTACTAAGGCCTTCAAATCAAACTTATGATGGCGCTGTGGCATCACCGCTAACTGTGGCATGTCAGATAAACCCGACGCAATAGCGTGCTCCTTAAATTTATCATTCTTCCAGAAGAATGCACCCGGCATTGTTGTCGGTATGACCAAAGCATAAAACAATATTCTGCCTAAATATACCGACAGCAGTATTGTCATAAAACTGATGGTCAATAATAAAGTACTAGGATAAGCAATAAGCATCATCATTAGC
>JBBWVR010000164.1:0-9759 GCA_050256315.1 Gammaproteobacteria bacterium
CTTGCAAAAGATGGGAATGATGTGTTTGTAGAGGATTTAAAGCCTGGCATTCATGACGTAGCACCAGGCTTGGGAAAAATGCTAAGTGATATGGTAATAAATGAGGCTGGCTCAGGTAAAGTAATCGAAGGCTACGGCAAGTCCGCCATTGTTGGTTTGCGGGGTGAGATCGAACATGCTTCAGCGCTTATCCATACCCTGCGCTTTGGCAACTTTTATCGTGAGGCTGTTGGCGCAAAATCTTACTTATCATTTTGCAATACACGCGCTGGTGCCAATGCGCATATCCTCATTCCACTAATGGATAAAAATGATGCCGGCCGTCGTTCGCATTATTTAACCATTCAACTGGCCATTCCTGACGCACCAGCAGATGATGAAATTGTCATTGCACTAGGTGCTTCTATCGGTGGCAGATTACATCATCGCATTGGTGATCGCTACCAAGACCTAAAAGACCTTGGTCATGACGTTGATAACCCGGCTAGCGTTTAATTTAAAAACTAAACGCTAGCGCCTTCTTCTGATTCGACAGACTCTATTGCCTCTTCGGCAATAACCTCCATTGCAACAGCTGTTGGTCTGTGTGCCATAATCTGGAATTGAGATTGGTCAGACTCTTCAACATCTTGATGGATAAACATCATCAGTAGCACGACAACAGCAATAGTCAGATGAATAAGGCCAAGGTAAAGTAAAAAACCCATTGCATCAAACACATCAAGAAAGTAACTCATCGTAAAGGGTCCGAACGCGGCAAACACACCGTACACCAATACAATCGTACCACTGGCACTAATCATTTGTTTTGGCTCCAGGCGGTCATTAGCTTGCGCAACGCCCAACGCGTAAAGCGGTAAAGTGTTACCACCTATAAGACCACTCAACACCAAAAAGACAGGCGTGGAGAACTCGAACACATGCAAGACTACGCAGATTGCAATGACATTGGCACAACACAACAAAATGACTTTTCTTCGGTCAATTTTATCCGACAGCCAGCCCAATGGCCACTGAAAAGCCGCACCAAAACCAACGAACAGCGTCATGAAAAGTGCCGTTTCTGGAATGGTCAAACCTATTTTGATCGCGTAAATAGTACCCAGGCCAAAAAATGCTGCAGAGGCAAGTGCTGAAATACCAATTGTTGCCACGCCTGAAGGGGATGCCCTCAACAAAGCGCGCAGCCCAAGCGACTCTTGAGCCTCAATAATGGGTGATTCAATTTTTGTTAGCAGCACCGGAATCAAAGAAACTGAAAGCAAAATCGATGCCAATAAGAACAAATTAACACCTGTCGGATCATCAACAACAAACAACCCCTGGCCCAAAGCAAGACCGCCCCACACAACCATCATATGAATGGAGAATATTTGGCCTCGGTTCTTATTGGTGGAAATTGAATTAAGCCAACCCTCAACAATAATCATAATGCCTGCAATGCAAAAGCCCGACAACAATCTAGAAACAAACCAAACAAATTCATCTATAAATATAATTTGAATCAAAATAGCTGTCGAAGCCAATGAAGCGAAAGCGGCGTAAGTACGAATGTGGCCAGTTTTTCTAATTTGTTTTGGCGATAAAATAGCACTGATTAAGGAGCCAACAAAATAGCCCGACATTACCCAACCAATGGTAATGATAGAGAAGCCCTCAGCTTCGGCTCTCCAGCTACTTAAAGTGCCCTGTAAGCCGTTGCCCAAACTAATAAACAAAACCCCTAAAAACAAAGGCCAAGTTGTTATAAGAACTTTTTTCAACATAATGAATATTTTTACCGTTTAATTAAGTCAAATAATCGCATATAAAGCCTTGAAAATAGAATTTTTATGCGCTTCAGAAATTTTCAAAACGCGGATTTTATACTATTACTCTAACGAATTTTCATAATTATGATAAAGTGTTATGTTATGGGCATCATACACCGAAAAACAACAATTAAAATAATCATTATGGCCTGCCTTTTAGGGCTTTTTTCAAGCGCATATGCTGCGATAAAGGTTGGCGATAAAGCGCCAAATTTCACCCTTCCAGATCAGAACAATACGACTCACACCTTGAGTGATTATCAAGGCCAGTGGCTTGTGTTGTACTTCTACCCCAAAGATGACTCACCCGGCTGCACAACTCAAGCCTGTGACTTTAGAGACGCCGTTGAGCGCATTATCAGCTCCAAAGCCATCGTATTCGGTATCAGTGTAGACAGTGTAGAGTCGCACAAGGATTTTTCTGACAAATTTAATCTGCCTTTTTCGCTGCTCTCTGACGAATCAGGAGAAATTTCTGAGGCTTATGAGTCTTTGCGTAATTTCTATGTTTTTAAGCTATCCAAAAGAAATACGTTTATTGTTAACCCCGCTGGAAATATTGCGAAAATTTATATCTCCGTAGATCCCGACACCCATTCTCAGATGGTATTAAGTGACTTAAGCGAGCTGCAAAAAACTATAGACAACTCTTAGAGTCTACTAACGCAAGTTTGGCTGGCCTTGTCATTTTTTTAATCTCAGCCTCCCTTTTAAGCGCCTCACTGCGATTTTCTGCTTGCTCTTGATAGACCAATACGCAGGGCTTACGCGACAAAGTGTATTTGGCACCTCCTTTGATCTCACCAGAATGCTGCTTTAAGCGCTTTTCTAAATCATTGCTAATGCCACAATACAAACTATCATCGCAACACTTTAACAAATAGACTTGCCAAGAGCCCTCACCGCGCTCACTCATGCAAGGGCACTGATAGCAACACACCAAATTCCTTGGCAAAATCGCAACTGACTCGAGCGTGCACCTTGCCTTGCTTATCATAAAAACGAGCGTTATCTGATAATGGAATAATGGCTTCGTGCCAAACACCCGGATGAATGCAGATTCCTTGGGAGCCGTCAAAATAAAAAGCCATCCAATCGGCAGGTGTCATACCATCACCAGGCTTTGCGAATGCCGCAACAAAAGGTTTGCCGTCCAGAGGATAAAACAACTGCGCACCATCAGGATGATAATTGGCGTGCCACATCAGTAATTGATTTCTCTGCGCTTTAGGGTTGTCTCTTTTTGCCTCACTAGGCTCTTTCGACCAACCCAAAAGATAGCTATCATTGACAGATTCATTCTTGCCAAGAAGCACATCACCCTCCCACCAAAACTTGAAAATACCTTCTGCATGGCCGCCTTCATCCCCTGTACCAGCATCAATGCTGCGCCATCCCTGGACCGGCCAAGTAACAATTTCAACGATGTGATTTTGATAATCGCTGACAAGCGCACCAAAACCTTTTAATGACTCAGCGCTAGCATAAACAAGCGGAATACTCACTCGAGGCAGGCCTGACGCCACTACCGGATTCATAAAATCAAACGATTTTCTCCGTCCTGCCATAATCGATATCCTCAGAATTTTTTTGCTACGTATCGAGCGTACCTTGATTAAGCACAGCGCCGATAATAATTTCCATCATTTCCATATTACTATTAGCACTAACATCCTCAAAATAAATTGCACCCGGCCAAGGAGGTACTCGCGCTTCATAACCATTATCAGCAATCGTACTGGCAACTGTTTTTCTCGAGTCACCATATTCGCTTGAAAGAGTCGCAACTTCCTCTTTTGCTAGAGCAAGGTTAGCAATCGAATTTCGGTCAATTTGTGAAGCACCAATACCAATAAATATCGGTATATTTCTCTCAATTGCCTTATCTTGATATAGCTGCAAAGGCATCCTATCATCGTGCAAACGCATGACATAATCGGTGCAAACGCCTTGTTTGACATTGCACAGATCAGCAAAACTAAGCCCTGTAGAGTGGTCTTTTTGAGGTGCGGATCTCCTTCTTGAGGTGCGTGCAGCCTTTGCAGATTGGGTAACATAGTCACCACGGTAGTTGGCGTCATATACTCGCTCACCCCACTTGTTTTCATCTTTTAATCGATGAATCGAACGAATGGCCATGTCTCTGCATTTTTCAGGTCCGATAAAAAAAGGTGAACCTGAGGCGTCTGACAGCTCCAGCCAGCCGTTAGGAAATTTTTCAAAAAAATGATCTGCCCAAGGTTTGAGAACAACATCAACTAAATGATCTAAGAGCTCGTTTACGTGTTCTGGCTCATCGCTCAAAGCAGTTACCAGTTCTGCTTGTCCATAAATATCAGCCGCCAAGCTGTAAGGTGCTGTTAAGTGCAATACTGGCTCTAAACCGGTTAACTCTTGATAGCACTCTAGGATGTCATCAAACAACTTGGGTATTTCACCATCCATTGCAGGTGTACACAGATTTTGCCAATTATCATAATTAATTAACGGCATTCCAGGATCTGTCCCCGGAGGAGCGCCATCTGGATACATCATCACCGCCCCTAGGGCTTCAGCGGTGAATGCATAAACAGGCCACTCGATATATAATTTTGGCAGGCCGAGCAATTTACGAATCATAAGCGAAACACGCACATAGCGCTTGGCATCACCCTTGTAAACCTCGGCAGAGTTAAGGCCGTAAAACTTGCTTAATACACCCAGTACAAACAAATTGATCGAAGCAGAAGCTTGCACGCTATGCTTCGTCTCGTTGTTAACAAAAACTTCATCATAGTCACCAGAAATAGTGCCGTCAAAAATTTCTTTTAAACGACTTTCAGCCTTAGGATCGCCCTCTTGCCAACGACCAAAAAGACGGCAGCCAGCGGGGAAATGCAATTCTTCAATCATAGGGTTACTCCAATACGGTTTAAAGATAATTTGGTCAGTAGCATACGTTTATTGCTTTAAATGCAAAAGTTAATTAAATTTACTTTACTTTATAGTAGTTGATTTGGTATTAATGTTGAACTAAAGACTCAATTAAGTGGCGGTAGTAGTAAAACGGTGGATGCTCGCGATTCGGGTCCTTACCCTCTTCATCCCAGTAGCGCAATGCAACACACTGGTCTAAATAGTCATTCTTCTCAAACTCAGCCACCTCTTCTACGCTCATCGGCCCACCTTGTAGGTTTAGCGTGTGCACAGAAGCTGGCGAAAGGCGCTTAAAATAATCATCCCTAACAGCGCATAAATAACGTTTAGCAGCAACATGCTGACGAACGGGTTCAACAACAGAGCGCGGGAAGTAGTCTTCAAGAAAATTGGCGCCTGCTTCTGCGTGATAATTGTCCTTACCTTTGGCCAGAGCACTCTCAGGAATTTCATTTTGATAGTGACCGATATCATGCAACAAAGCAGCAACAATTTGAGCATCATCAGCGCCCGCTTGCTCAGCGCATTGAGCCACTTGCAACATATGCTGTGCCATCGTCACTTGTTCGCCTAAATACGACTCCGCCCCGCGACGATTAAAAACGTCTTCAATATGATCAACGATATTGTCAGCTGTGACCTCTTTCACCTTGCCTCCACCCCCTTCCAATACATTTAAAAGACTATATAAACCATCTAAATCAGTGTAGGCGCCTTGTAGATGACGCTTTCCTCTTTTAGAAAAAGCCGTTCTCGCGTGCATTACGCGGGTGTTATCAAAAAGCATTAAATTACCAGGAGAGAGTTTGAAAGTAACTTTCAAATCTGCTCTTTCGATAATCTCACCCCAATGGCGGTAGGCTTTATAAAAGGCACGAATTTTATCCGCAGGTAGCTTTATCGTATCAATCGAGCGATTGTTGTACCTAACTTTGACCACTTCGCCTTTATCGTTCAGTTCAATCATTGCCACACGAGAGCGTAAATCTGCATCACCATCCGAAAAACGATAATTAATCCAAGTGCTTGTCAGAGTGTCAAAATCTTCTTGGCTTTCTTCTCTTAGAACGCTTGCCGCTTTAAAGCCATCAATAAGAACCGAATCGCCCCCCTCTGTCGAGCTTTCAAGGCAATGCAGCAATTGCACCGTTGGCACGGGGTCGCGATAAGGGTTGTCGGTGTGAGAGCCGAGCCCCATATTAGTGTAAGCTAAATTATTGGGGTTGACCTCAGTGCGTACTTCAAATATAGAGCCATAATTGGTTTCTCGCGTATAGCCAATTTCAGCAATCACGTTTAACACTTGTCCCTCCACTCGAGGTACATTTTCAAGAATGCAAAAGCCCAGATCTCGAACAAAACGCAGAGCGTTTAATTTACTTTGATTGTTTTGGCGCATGTGCTCGTAATTAATACACGGCAATCCCTCCATCCAGCTGTCGGCCTGCCATAACTGTTTGTGTGTCGCACTTCTGTCGTCGAATTGCTTATTGAGATTGTAGCAATTCTCTCTCAGCCAATGCCGAGTGAAAACAGACAAGTGATTCTCTGGTTGAAAACGAACACAAACATTACCGGCCTCATCAAGTTGAGCTTGCTCAATAAAAGTATCTTTGGGAATATTAATAACGCTTAACAAGCGCTGGCCATTTTCGGCATTACGGGAGGCTGGCATTTGACAGTGATCGCGCAACCAGTGGCTATACAAGCGGCTTTGTTTGCCATCTTGCCAATCAATTACCAGCTCGTCATTAACAATTGACAAGTTTTTTATCAGCTCTGTTTTTTGTGACATTGCGTCCCCGCTTACTTCACGATATTTCGGCTTAGTATACATAAGTCAATTAATTTCTCATTTTTTTTGTTAGGCATTAATTTCATCTTATTCAACTATTGAGTCTATTTAACTTTGCTTTAAAAGTGAATTCATGACACATCCTTTGGGCGGAATCTATAACTTTAAAAAAGCCGCCTCCATAACAATGGCATGAGGCTTGCCAACAACCTTCGCCTTGACTCCTGAAGCATTTTCAATAGCTGCAATCAATTATGCACTTAAACTCCGAGCGCCTCTCGTTGTTTTTTCGTCCACGCTTGACTTAATCGGTCTAAAATAATAGCCAACAACACAATGCCAGTACCGGCTGCTAAACCAGCGCCAGTATTTGACAAGCTCAAAGAATAAAACACATCTCTACCAAGTCCACCGCCACCAATCATCGGGGTAATTACTTGCATTGCAAGACCCATCATTACACCCTGATTTATGCCCATCATAATGCTCGGTAATGCCATAGGCAATTGAACTTTGAGCAAACGTTGCAGTCGAGTACTACCGAACATTTGCGAAACTTCAGTATAAGCTTCGGGTATTTGAGTAATGCCTAGTGTTGTCATGCGAATCACTGGCGGCAAGGCATAGATCACCGTGGCGATAACAGCGGAAACAATATTACCTCCGAAAAACATCAAAACGGGAATTAAATAAACAAAACTCGGCATCGTTTGCATGGAGTCCAATATTGGTTTCAGAACCATATTAAGTCTAGGGAAATTAGCACAAGCGATACCGATCGGTAGGCCAATAATGACGCACAGTAAGACAGAAACCATCACCGACGACAGGGTTAGCATGGCAGAAATCCATAAGCCGCAAGCGCCAATGAAAAATAGCAAAGCGACAGTAGTTAAAGCAAAACGCAGACCCAAAGATATCAAACCTATCAAACCAAAAGCAGTAAACACAAAATACCATGGCAAATGGGTTAAATAAATATCCAGAGGGTGCAACAGGTAAAGATAGACAACGGCTCTTAATCCTTTTGTAAAAGCAATAAAAGTGGGGCTAACAACCAGCCAAGCGACAGCCTTATCCACAGGCTCTCGAATTGAAAACTGCAATATCTCCGGAAAGCTCCCAATTTCCACAACATAGACATCAAACAACCGAATTGAAAGCAAGATAACGATACTTCCTATTAGGAATACGTTGCCATTAATTCTATCCATCAGTATGGTTGCCCTGGATTGATTAAATGTAGCAACAATTTTATAAGCGATCCACGCAAATACTTTGGTAAAAAGTGTAAATAAGAAAGCGATCGATTGCCAAGCCATGCCAATGATTGTTTCAATAAATATCGCCACAGGATTTCGATCCCATTGTTGGGGTAACAAGTAAAAACGCTGCCCCTGGCTAGGTTTTAATTTCAACTCAGTATCACCCAAGGCAATACTGATTCTGTCAAAAATAATCGCCATTAAAACAATGCATGAGCCTGCTTCGAGAGACCAGCCTACTTTTAATCGTGTAATAGCACCCCATACCTCGCTACCCAAACCCTCGGCACCAATAAATGTTGCGAGTACAACTAAGCCTAGTGCCATCATTATCGTTTGATTAATGCCCATCAAAATACTCGGCAAAGCCAGCGGCAACTGCACCTTAAATAGCATTTGCAAGCGGCTAGAACCAAAAGATCGAGCGACTTCTATGCTTTCTGCAGAGACCTGCCTAATGCCTAAATTCGTCAAGCGAATAACCGGTGGTAGCGCGTATATCATCGTTGCAAAAATCGCTGGCGGGCCACCAATACCAAAAAAGAACACGGCTGGTATTAGGTATACAAAACTTGGCATTGTTTGCATAGTATCTAATATCGGACGAACAATGGCTTCTAATCGGTTATTTTGAGAGCACATCACACCCACAAACAAACCTATTAAAACGGATAAAAAAACCGAAATACCCATCAAGGCAAAAGTTTGCATGGTTGAATCCCACAAGTCAACACCACCCCAAAACAAACAACTAAAGATTGCTAACAATGCCAATCTTAGGCCCCCTATAGCAAGAGAAATCAGAACAAGCAATGCCATAATAAATAGCCAAGGCGATAACATAAGAAAATCTTCAACTACGTACAAAACATCACGGATTTCACTCGCAATCATTCGTGTCAACCAGCGGTAGTTTTGTTTTAACCAGGACTCACCATCATCGATCCACATACTAAAAGTAAAAGGATCAGAAATAGCTGTTGGGAAAAGGGTTTTACCGTCCGACTGACCCACTAAATAAATCGAAAACAATACCACAACCAGCGACAACACCAATTTGATAAATGCAGGCGACGATAAATAATTTAAACGGTTATTGATAGAATATTGCATAATGTTTTTTGTTGTTTCAGCCCAAAGTTAAAGGGTTTTTATTTTTTTCAGACAGCTACTTTCACTTATGTTTTTGAGCGCATCGCGTGTATGGCTATCGAGCGATCAATTTCACCCAACAATTCGCCTTTTTCACCACAAACAGGTATTGCCGCATCACTGTCTGCGATCATCTCGAGTAAATCTTCAACCTTATCACTGGTGTGTGCAACAAAAGCTGCATTAGCAGCAAACGCTTGCTGTGTTTTTTGAGTTGCTGGCTGACGCATTAGTTTTCCAGCACTTAGCACTTTATATCGAGGCACGTCCTCAGCAAATTGGCGAACATATTCATCCTTAGGATTGGCAACAATTTCTTCAGGCGTGCCGATTTGCACAATTTCGCCATCTTTCATAATCGCAATATGGTCGCCCATTTTGATCGCTTCCTGAAAATCATGAGTAATGAAAATCATGGTTTTCTTCACCACTTTTTGTATCGATAACAGCTCATCCTGCATTTCTCGCCGAATTAATGGATCGAGCGCTGAAAAAGGCTCATCAAACATCAAAATTTCTGGGCTTACAGCCAATGCACGAGCCAAGCCAACGCGTTGCTGCATACCTCCTGAAAGCTCACGAGGCAGATTATTTTCCCAGCCAGACAGACCTACTAATTCTAAAACTTCCATTGCTTTACCCAATCGCTCAACACGCGACATGCCACGAATCTCTAATCCATAGGCTATGTTTTCCAACACGCTTCTGTGGGGAAACAAGCCAAAATGCTGAAACACCATGCTGATTGAGAAGCGCCTAAAATGATTTAAATCTTTTGTGTTCATTTGGGTAATATTCTTATCACCCACAAAAAAGTTAC
>JBBWVR010000165.1:0-2111 GCA_050256315.1 Gammaproteobacteria bacterium
TTAAACTAAATACCTTCTCCATTGCCACCCTACATTAGCCCCGGCCAAAAGAAATTTTGTTCCAAGTTCGTTCGTGGTAATAATAAAGAAAAACCTTTGTCACCACTTCAATGGAGCCAATAGAGGCCGCCATCTTAAGACTGCCGGTAACTAAGTAGGAAATAATCACCGTATCCATTGTGGCTAAAATTCGTCAAGACACCGTTTTCCATACTGATCTAGAAGTTTTATCCTTTATCACATTACCTCTTCGAGTGTGGTTTTACTAAAACTTCTCTTTCATGTCACCGTTATTTGCCGCCACTTGGTAGCAAATACTAAAGCCATGAGTATAATCATGCTCATTGGAGCCTTGATATTGCTCCTGCAAATCATAGGTATTAACACCCGATCTTAGCATAAATTGCAACTGATCAAGGTGTGCATTAATACCCCGAATTTCACCACTATAACCCCATCTTTTGCGAATCAATGTCGCCTGTGAGTAGCCACGGCCATCATCAAAACTAACAAAATCCAGTGCAATTAATGGAATCTTGTGTAGACTCTCCTGCAACAACTCAACGTCATCTGCCGGTGTGACGACAACGCCTTCACCCGACTTAACATTGCTATCAACATCAGCAATCCATTCATCCACACTAAGCAACTCAATAGCCTTGCCTTGCTTGTTGACAACACCAATAATTTCGCTATCTTCAACCATAGACCTTCTCCTTAAATGGAGTAATACCAATACGTTTAAAGACATCAACGAAGTTTTCACCCTCCTCTCTATTGTCTAAATAAATATTCACAATATCTTCAATCGCATCAACCACTTCAGCGCCAGCAATTGAACGGCCAAGTTTTCTGCCAATGACTGTTTCTTGCAGCGTTTCACCAGCAAGTGTAATTTGATAAAACTCTTGCTCGTTCTTTTTCAAGCCCAAAAGTCCAATATCGGAAATGTGGTGGTGGGCGCAAGAGTTTTCACAACCCGAAATATTGATATTGATTGGACCGATATCAAACAACTTGTCCATGTCATCAAAACGTTGTTGAACTTGCTGTGCGATTGGAATAGAAACCGCCTTCGCCAGATCGCAATAATCTCCACCCGGACAAGCCACCACATGAGCCAAAGTGCCATTGTGCGGGCTAGCCAAATCATTTTTTTCCAGCTCTTGCCACAATGCGTGCACCTGGTCTTGTCTCACATAAGGAAACACAAGGTTCTGACGCTTTGTCGTTCTTAATTCTGAGTTAGAATACTTATCCGCTAAATCGGCAATCATTCTCATTTGATCAGAAGTTGCGTCACCTGGGGCAGTACCAAGTTGCGTTAGAGAAATATTGACAACACTGTAACCGGCTAATTTATGTGCTCTAACGTTATTGGTCTTCCAAATACTGTAGTTAATGTCGAGCGTATCTTTAAAGTCAGCCAAATCAATTGGCTCTATCGGCAAGGCAAAATCTGCTTTGAGCTCTTCAAGCTCTTCCATGTTGAGTTTTAGCTCGGGGTCGTTTTTGCCGTACTGCCAATCTTTATCCACCATTTTGGCAAATTCAGCCGCACCGTGCTCACGCACCATAAACTTAATGCGGAGGCGCTTTATGTTGTCTCGTCGACCTTTGAGGTTATAAACCCTAAACACCGATTCCAAATAACTAATAATATCTTCAATTGCAACAAAAGGTGTGATTTCTGGGGCCACCATAGGGGCAGCACCTAAACCACCGCCCACATAAACTGCAAAACCTAGTTCATTAGCTTCGTTGCGAACAAATTTAAGACCAAGGTCATGGATTTGTAAGGCTGTTTCATCCAATTTGGCGCCATTAATCGCAATTTTAAACTTACCCGGCAACCATGAAAACTCAGGGTGGATATTAAACCAACGACGAATAAGTTCGCAATAAGGTCGCGCATCTTCTACTTCGTCTCGAGTTAGGCCAGAGAATGGGTCGGCAGTAATATTACGCATCGCTTTACCACTGGTTTGAATAGCATGCAAACCCACCGAAGAAAGATCGCGCAATAAATTAGCAATTTCTGGCAATTCAATCCAGTTATATTGAATATTTTGTCTGGTAGTAAAATGACCAAAACCACGATCGTATTTATC
>JBBWVR010000166.1:0-8097 GCA_050256315.1 Gammaproteobacteria bacterium
TCATCAAACGTGATTTGATGGTGCCTCATAAACACCCAAGATCTCAGCGACCATGAAGAGTAGTTCTTGTTACCAATGATAAGAGTTAATTTAGGCATTTGCCGTCATTATAACGCTACCAGCTAACGACGCAAAAAAAAAAGCCACTTGATTAAGTGGCTTACTAATTGTTACAGTTTGAAACTTTAAGCGCGAGATTTCCAAAAGAACAGTACAGCAAAGACTATGATAGGCAATGTGCCCGGATCAAGGCTGACCATCTCTGTTGCTACATGATAACCAATAACCACCACAAAGAGTGAACTCATGCCAACACCAAACAGCATGCCTGCTTTTTTTAAATTATCGCCCGCATAGGTTGGCATTTGCCAAAATATCACGGCAAAAGCCAACATCATTGCTCCCATGGTTTGCATCAGCACCTCAATGGCTGTTGAACTTTCCCAGCCGTGCATTTCTAGCATCATACTCGGCATAAACCACATAATTACAACCCAAATACCAAAGAACACCGCTTGCGCTCTAAATAAATGCGTTAAAGTCATACACTTTCTCCAATAGTTAAATGAAGCTCTAAGATCATTTTATGGATCATTTAGAACTGTAGTTAATATACTATAAATCAATAAAAGTATCTGTTAATTATGGAAAAATATACCGAGTTATTACATGACTTCAGCCAAGTCAATTCAGACAAAATTTGAGGAATTATTGAAATGAGTAACTTTAAGGCGATAAATACAGCAAATATATTGTTATAAATGTTACTAAATAACAATTAAACCATCTAAATGTGTCTATATTCTTCTAAATTTCACATATTTATATTTTGTAAAAAAACGATATAAGGCACTTTAAGGTATTACTTTAGAAAGACAACTAAGTTGAGTAGCCTAAAACGGCAATAAAGTGAAAAACAGTGCCGAGCAAGACGAACAAATGCCAAACAAAATGCGCATAAGGCAAACGCGTATCAATAATGAAAAATATCACGCCTACAGTGTAAGCAACACCGCCTGAAATAATCCAAAACATACCCCAAGGCAAGACCGAGTCAATCAAAGGCTTAATAGCGATAATCGCAATCCAACCCATACTCAGATAAATGGCGGTGGAAATCTTTGGATATTTGGCACCAAAGACAAGCTTCATAATAATACCGGCTAGAGCAATACTCCAGACAAGGCCAAAAATAGTCCAACCCCAAGCACCGCGCAAAACACCAAGTGCGAATGGCGTGTAAGTACCAGCAATAAAAAGAAAAATGGCAATATGATCAAGAATTTGGAAAGTGCCTGTAACGCGCTTGAATGGCAATGCATGGTAAAGCGTCGACGCCAAATAGAGCATAATCATCGTTGCAGCAAAAACACTCGATCCAACGATAGAATATATGTCGCCCTGCTGCACGGCTGAGACAATAAGAATAGGTGCTGCAATTACCGCAAAAATCGCACCAACACCATGACTAATGCTATTGGCCAATTCCTCACCAAAACTTTTCAATCGATTTTCTGTATTAACTTGACTCATCGGCTGTATCGACTCTCTACGTGCCAACTATAACAGAGATTAAGTCGTTTTAGGGTGATCTAGGTGCACTTACCTTTTATAAAAGTCTTTCTCAACCAAATGAAGAAACACTGCCGAAGCTATGCCGGCAGAACCAAATATCATACACATTACCATAACTTGATAACGTACCGCTATTAAAGGAGAAACACCTGACAGTATTTGCCCGGTCATCATTCCTGGAAGTGAAACCAAACCAACCGCTAATAGCGAGTTTGTTATGGGGATTAGCGCCGTTCTTAATGCGATTATTTTGGCCTTGTCATAAGGCTTGCCACTATTGATTTCGGACTCCAGTCGCTCACCTGCCAAGCAAATGCTATTCATACAATTGGCAAAAATCATTCCAGCCAAAGGAATCATCATTGTTGCAGAATACCAAGGCGACAAAACCAGAACATATTGAGTAATAAGAAGCAGAACTCCACCACCGCCTAACACTATGCTAGTAATTGAACTGAGATAGAGGTTTTTTCGAGGAATCGAAATTGTCCTAAGCGCTATCCAACTAGCAACACCCAACATCAGACTTAGTGTTGTAATTACAATGTAAGTACTATTGGTTTGAAAGATATAAGTAAGCACATAACCAATCAGCAGCAACTGGATTAGCATCCGGCCGACGGCATAAATGCTGTGCTTATAATCGAGCTGCCACCGCCAAATCACTACAATGACTATAATGACAGGGATAAACGCAAGCGTTAAATTCGATAGAGGGATTGTTTGCATTTCACAACCAGCGCATATAGCGCCTATCCACAGAGAGCAACAAAACTATAACTATACGCTAGCTCAAAAGCCACCCAAAGCAATTAGACGCTATTAGGGTGAGAAAATAATCTTTGTATTGTTAATTAACTCTCAATGACTGTATTAGGAAATATTACAAAAGCTGCAAATATTTACCCTAACTGCGTGGTTGCTGCTTAGCTACGCTGCCTTTGAATTGTCGATAAGCTCTCTTGCAACAAACTCTACAGAAGCCCAGTTTGGGTATTCATGGCGCAATTGTTGTGCAACTTTGATAGCTTGCTCCCAAGTTTGTTTCTCAATCTTTTTTGATTGGTAAGCCTGGTAGTTTGAACCGATAAAGTTTCTTATTTTATTGTGCATTTGTCGTATTAAAAGAGTAAAAAAGTTGCTCGAAAGTAATTCCGAGCGCGTATTATAGTCTATCTATTTTTAATACACAGGCTTTTTATTTGTTTTTTCTTAAAATAAGTTGCCTTATCGATCCTTTCCCACGCCTTTAAATCTTTGTCTCACCATAAACTTGGCCCCAACACCCAAAAGAGGTGAAGGCGGCATCCATAATGCACCGGGACAGTGCAAACAATCACTAATAAGCTCAGATGTTTGGTCGCTTGCATATTCAGCAAGAGCCACTCCAAAAGCGGCTCCCTTTGAAATGCCAGAGCCATTAAAACCACCAGCAATAAACAGATTGTCACCTAGCTTTTCAAAAAAATTGGTTTTATTGGCGCTTACCCCCTCTACACAAGAATAACTATGCTCAAATGCCACACCTTTTAATTGCGGAAAGCGATTGTTAAGCGATTGCCTATGAAGCCACCTTCTTTCTTTAAGTTCTGGCGCACTATAAAGGTTACTTCGATTGTATTCAGCGGTATTCCTAATGGCAAGTCGACCATCATGTGTTAACCTAAGCGTTGCACCACCACCATGTAGTGACATAACACCCCATGAGCGAACACTCCCCAGTGAGCTCAACTCCTCCTCAGTCAGCACTCTGGTGAAGCTGCCAGTTAATGTAACCCCAAGAATCTTGTGTTTATTGATGCCAAGTTTTGTCATCTCGTAATTGCATGCTAGCAAGACTTTATCTGCTATTATTTTGGCATTTTGAGTGCACAAAGTTATCTGACTACCCAAAGAAATGGAATCAACAGCACTGTTTTCATGAAGCACTACATTGCTAGGTAAGCCCTTCACTAGGCCCTTCAACAATTTCGCTGGGTTCACTAAGGCGCCATCATTCACTTTCACACCCTCCTGATACCACCGAGTACCAAGCTGCCTCTGCAATTCATCTTGATTTAATGACTGATGCTCAATACCTCTTTTCTCAAGGTAATCGGTAAATTCTGCGCAGGACTTGAGTGCGCTTTGATCCGCTGCCGCATGATAAAGCCCGTGTTCTTGCCAATCGCACTCAACATTGTTATTGATGACTTCTGAACGAAGGATTTCAAGGCCCTTACCATTAATCCTATCTATTCGCTCATAACCATTGAGTAGTTTGGGGTCAAAACTGCCAGGAAAATGCGAGTGAGCAACCGCAAAACCTGAATTTCTGCCCGAAGCATTTTGTCCAATATCACGAGCATCAAGCAATAGTATTTCTTCACTTAAATGAAGCTCTGCCAAACGTTTTGCCGCTGCAAGACCCGTAAAGCCAGCACCCACCACAACAAACTTGCTTCGCTTTTCACCCTGACAGGGTTTGTTTGGCGTGCGATGTGATAGGAATTGTGACCAAGATGTATTGTCG
Source organism: Gammaproteobacteria bacterium (assembly GCA_050256315.1). Lineage (GTDB taxonomy): Bacteria > Pseudomonadota > Gammaproteobacteria > PS1 > Pseudothioglobaceae > Pseudothioglobus. The sequence continues at coordinate 4,088 of JBBWVR010000166.1, forward strand.
ACTTGTAATCGGCTGTTGCTTATTGCTGGATCCGTAGCCATTTACAAAAGTCTACGATAGATGATCAATCAAAACAAAGTGGTCGCAAATGGCATTTGTCTTATTTAGCCAGCGCTCAACTAGACTCTCATCGTCTGGAGCTGCACTGACACCAAGTGCAATTTCTTTAGCGATAATGGCCTCTACCGCCAAGGCCACTGAGTGTGACACCAATTGGGCCATAGCACTGCCTTGGTCATTTCCAAGCGTATCGAAACAATATTGCTTATGCCAAACAGTTTTCTCATTTTTTTGCACCTTCAGTTCCACGGTTAGAATCACACGGTCGCGCTCACCTTTGGTAAATGCGTACCGATTCCACAGTTCGTCACTGAGTTCACTTAAACGCTCTGGCGTCTCATCTAGAGTCAATGAATCAACTTCAGAAAAAATATCTGACCAAGCATTTTTCCAGCCCTGATAGCGCAAAGTACCGCGCACAAATTGCTTGATATTTATGTCTCCATCAAGGTGGTATTGCTTGATAAAGGGCAACGAATCACGATTGGGGTAGACTTCGAATGACTCATGACCCCAAGGCATTGGTAGCACATAAAGATCAATCGCCTCCCAAGGTTTTTTGACGTGATATTCTTGACCATCACGAATACTAAGTGAAGGCGACATGAGGGCCTTAAGGACACCCAATGGCGACCAGCTAAATTTATAACAGAAATCATTTGGCACATCACTAAGACCACCACAATAGCTTAAAAAAGAGTGCTGATTATCCGCAGAGAAAACGCTTGAATTTTTGTAATCCGCAACAAGCGCATGGGAGAGGCTATGATCAATACCTGGGTCAAGCCCAACTTCGTTAACCAAACAAAGGTTGCTTTCAAGTGCGGCCTCATGTAAAGCTCGCATTTCGACAGAAATATAAGAACTGGAAACAAAATGTGCACCCAAGCCCAAACAACGTGTTGCCACTGCCACATGAAAATCTCCAGGCAGCATTGAGACCACCACATCCCCAACTTGCACATGATCATCCAGAGCGCTTAACGAAAAAGACAAGATCTGATAATCACCCTTAACTCCTTGTAGCGCCTCAGTTGCCTTTTCTATCGTACGATTATAAACGACAAGCTTGTGACCACCCTCTATCAAACTTTTGAGCCCAGGCAAAGCAGAAAGCCCTGTGCCCAACCAATGAATTGTTTGCATTTATCCCCTTATTAAATAATGACAAAAAAAATACCCAAGAAATCAATCAAAAACAGCTCTACGAATCGCCTCCAATCCCTTTCTCAACGTGGCCTCATCTTTGGCGTAGTTTATGCGAATACACTGATTTTTATGCGGCCAATTGCCATACATCCCCATAAAAAAATTGTGTCCAGGAATAATATAGACTTTGTCTTTTTTCAGTTGCTGATAAAGCTGTTCTGAGGTGATGGACAACTTGGGCAACCAAAGCCACATAAAAAAAGCGCCTTCGAGCTTATGCATGTAGATTTCAGAATCTGCAAAAATCTCGTTAAAAAGTCTGATGGCGGTCTTGGCCTTATCCAAATAAAAAGGCTTGATGACATCGTCGCACAAACGCAAAAGCTCTTGGTCTTTAATCATTCGAGTAAGAAGTGTTGGTCCCACACTGCCTGGTGCTAACACCATGATGCCGTTCATGCGACTGACAGCTTCAATATAAGACTCACTGGCAATAACAATACCTGTTCTTATGCCAGGCAAACCAAGCTTAGAGAGCGACATGCAGAGGATCATGTTAGCGTTCCACTTCAGTTTCGTGTCAATATAAATCGCCCCTGGAAATGGCTGGCCGTAAGCGTTATCAACAATCAATGGTACGTTGTACTCTTGTGCAATCGCGTCTAATTTATCCAGCTCTTTGTCGGTAATAACATTGCCCGTTGGATTGGTTGGTCGTGAGACACAAATCGCGCCAATATCTTCCATTTCAAGGGTCGAAATCAACTTATGGAAATTGATTTGATACTTAAATTGCTTGTTCTCAAGCATTTGAATATCGGGCTTAACCGAAACAAACATCTCTTCAGTAATGCCTTGATCGGCATAACCAATATACTCAGGCACTAACGGCAACAAAATTTTCTTTTGGCTACCATCCGGCATATCGCCCGCAAATAAATTAAACAAATAGAAAAAACTGCTTTGTGAGCCGTTGGTAATCGCAATATTACGCTCAGACAATGACCAGCCAAAATAATTATTCAATCTACTGACTAGCGCTTTAATAAACGCATCATTACCTTGTGGGGCGTCATACAAGCCCAACATTTGATCAACATCTGAGCTGGTAATGAGCTTCTTTAGCTCATCAACAAAAATATCGTGGGCCTCTGGAATAAGCGCAGGATTGCCACCACCAAGCATAATCATATCAGGGTCGCTACTATGATTGGCTTTGCCAAGATCCTCCATTAACTGGGAGATACCGCTGTTGCGGGTGAATTTTTCACCAAAAATCGAATAATTCATAAAAACTAAGGTGGCAAATATTGCACTCTAAACAAAAACCAAATTATATAGAAAACACAATGACCAAAGCAAAATGCTGTTCAGTAAATAGCATTAACCAAGAGCAATACAAACAAGGCCGATCAGCACCACAAGCACACCGATGATTTTTGTCGGATAAGGTTGTTCTTTTAATATCAAGATACCAAGAGCAGCGCCCAAAGGAATGCTTAAACGATGGAAGGCAACGATGTAGCTAACATTGTCAGCAAAAGCAAGCGCTGCCAAAACAAGGGTGTACGACAGATGTATGCCAATTGCCGCCACAAAAGCATGGGATTTATTAAAACGTATCAGCTGCATAAACTCGGCTCGACTCTGGCGCCTCATCAAAATATATAAAGCCATCCAAGCTGAGGTGATAAACGCTTCGAGGAAGGCGTACAAAATAACCGCTGAAGTATTGTCAGACCCAAACTGGCTGTCGTTGCGCAAATATCTTAGCGCTTCGTCATCCACCATAGAATACCCTGCTGTGCTTATAGCAGCAATGAGTGCCATTGCGCAAGTTAGGTTCCAATAATTACTGAAGCGAAAACCTTTGAAGCGCTTTAGAGGCACCATAAAGCAACCCAAAACAACTATTAACCCACCAACAACACTTTGATATGTAATCTGATCTGCACGCCCAAGATACACAACCACAATCAGCACTATAACAACAGGGAGCGCCCTAACAATTGGGTAAGCAACTGACAAATCGCCTGCTCGATACGCTCTTGCCAAAGAGACGTAATACAAGGACATAAAAAAACCAGCAATAACAAGAAAAACCCACACTTGGCTTGGGATGTCGTGAAGAACTGCGCCCCTGAATAGAAACAGAATAGGCGCGAGTAGCGCAGTACCAAACAGACTGGCTAGAAGGAAAAATGAAGAAGTTGGGTTTTTACTTTTGCTGAATATATTCCACAGCGCATGAATGCCTGCAGACAAAATAACCAGTGAAATTGCAATAAGTGTCATACTCTCGCATGATAGGGCAAAACACCGTTTATTGCAAAATGTTTGTTACCAATTGAACCCAGTAGGCTGCACCAAGAGAAAGAATATCGTCATTAAAATCATAATGAGTGTTATGAAGCATGCAACCACCTTGAGGTTGGTCTTCAGGCACCTCACCATTGCCGATCCAAATATAAGCACCCTCTGAAGCATTCAGCAAAAATGAAAAATCTTCAGAGCCCATACTTGGTGGCATGTTTCTATGTACATTGTCATCACCCGCAACCATTCCAGCAGCTACAGCGCATTTTTCAGCGTGTTTTGGGGTGTTGATTGTTGCTGGATAATTTGGTCTGGACTCAAGTGTAGCTGATGCACCCATGGATTCGGCAATACCCTCAACAACTGTTGTTATTCTACGCATCACTTCAGCGCCCACTTCTGGGTGAAAGTATCTAAGTGTGCCTTTTAAGTGCATCTCATCAGGAATGACGTTGGTGGCAAAACCGGCATTCACCACAGTCAAG
>JBBWVR010000167.1:0-3049 GCA_050256315.1 Gammaproteobacteria bacterium
AAAAATATACTCCAACCACTCTTCTGCACCAGGACCTTTGACGATGCATTTAGCAAAGGCAGACATATCCAAAAGACCGACTTTTTCAGTAACATGCTTACACTCATTACCAACGTGTTCAAAATAGTTTGAGCGACGGAACGAGTTCTTTTCAACAATACGGCCATCTTCCAGTGGCTCGGAATGGTTTTCATTCCATAGCACTTTTTCTGGATCTGCCTTATTGAGCTCTTCAGCGCTTAACGCGTAATCCGCACTTGGCATAAACCAATTCGGACGCTCCCAGCCATACACAGAGCCAAATACAGCGCCCAATGCCTTCATGCGATCATAGCAAGGAGTGGTTCTTAATGGTCTAGCAGCGCCGCGCTCTTCATCAGGATAGTGCGTGGTGAAAACGTTCGAATACGCCTCTTCGTTTTTCTCTCGCAAATAACCTCGTGTAGCGTATGGACCGAAACGACGAGGATCGACACCCATCATATCGACCGTTGGCTCACCATCAATCATCCATTCCGCTAACTGCCAACCAGCACCGCCAGCAGCAGTAATGCCAAAACTGTGCCCTTCATTTAACCAGAAGTTTTTCAGTCCTGCCGCAGGGCCCACAATTGGATTACCATCCGGTGTGTAAGCGATTGCGCCGTTATAAATATCTTTAACACCAACTTCACCAAAAGCAGGCACACGAATCATGCAGCGCTCAATGTGTGGCATAAGGCGATCAAGTTCTGCGTTAAACAATTCGTACTGGCAGTCATCACTTGGGCCATCGATATAACAAACTGGTGCGCCTTTTTCATAAGGACCTAACAGCAAGCCGCCCGCCTCTTCACGCAAATAATAACCAGCATCGGATTCACGTAAAACACCCATTTCAGGTAAGCCTTGCTCTTTACGTGCCATAATTTCTGGATGCGGCTCCGTAATAATAAATTGGTGCTCAACAGGAATCACTGGAATATCCAAGCCCACCATTTCACCTGTTTTTCTAGCGTAGTTGCCTGTGCACGAAACAACGTGCTCACAAGCAATATCGCCTTTGTCTGTTTTGACAATCCAGCTGTTATCTTTTTGTTGCTCAATGGCCGTCACCAGTGTGTGCTCATAAATTTCAGCGCCGTGATTACGCGCACCCTTGCACAACGCCTGAGTCAAGTCTGCTGGCTGAATATAGCCATCGTCTGGATGTTGAATTGCACCAAGCAAACCTTCTATGTTGCACAATGGCCAGATTTCTTTCACTTCCTCTGGAGTTAAGAAATTAACATTTACGCCCACTGTACTACCGACACCAGCGTAGTATTTATACTCATCCATTCTGTCTTCGCAGTTTGCAAGACGAATGTTCGATACCACACTAAAACCAACATTCATGCCGGTTTCTTCTTGAAGTTCATGATAAAAATCAACCGAATATTGGTGCAGTTTGCCCACCGAATAACTCATGTTAAAAAGTGGCAGCAATCCAGCTGCATGCCAAGTCGAGCCCGAGGTTAGGTCTTTGCGCTCAACCATAACAACATCGGTCCAACCTTTTTTAGCCAAATGATAGAGTGTTCCAGCACCTACAACACCACCGCCGATCACTACTACTTGGGTTTTATTTTTCATCAAAATCTCCTATAAACAATACTTTTTCTTGAGTCAACTCAAGAATACAACATAACTAAAAATACTAATTTTCTTTACTTAGATGGGCAAGAGTATGTGCATGCTCTTCCCAATTCTTTCCATCAAAAGGCTCAACAGTTATTTCTTTCGGCTGAGGCTCAAGACAGCGTACATTAACACTAATTCCGTCTGGATTAGATCGTGGAATATAATAGGACTTAACGCCGCATGTATTACAAAACAAATGCTTGGCTTCACCACTATCAAAAGTATACGTTGACAGACTTTGTTCGCCCTGCAAAAGTTTGAACTTGGACTTAGGTACAATTAAATGCAAGTTGCCGGACTTTTGGCAAATACTACAATTACAATCAACAACAGCCAGTTTCTCGTCTGCCTCAACCTCGTACACCACTGCACCACAGTGGCAAGACCCAGTGTAGACCATAACACTCCCAGAAAAACAACACACTATCAACCACATCGATAGCAAAGATTAAATTTTAAATAAGTCGCGTGAAGCTTGAATGAATAATCTTGTTTTTATAAATCAGTATATTTGTTGTGAGAAAACTGGGCTTAATGTAGAATTATTTCATAGCAACAACCAGCGAACTGGCAACAACTTTTTTTTTGGAGAAAAAATGAAACTTACGATTATCAAATGGCGAGACATCCCAACTCAAGTAATGATTAAAAAAAGCCGCCGTGAAGTTGAAAAAGTACAGCTTGATAGCCGCTTTATGGAAGCTGTTGATGAAGCTGCAGCTGTTGCTAGTGCGACGGATGCGGACGCCTATCTTGCTGATTGGAATAACGAAGTCATTGACATTGAAGACGGTGACATGGTGGTACCAGTAGCGCAAAAAGCAGCGGAACTTGACAGCACCTTCAATGCCGAGACTCTTCAGGCGTATGTTGATAATGGCGGCAATAAACCCTAAAGCTTAGCCACCAAGACTGTATTTGACTAGGTGTATGCGGCGTGGAGAGTGTTGAGCGCAACTCGCATTTCGGACTCTGGCAGCAAATAACTAATAACATTTTCTTCCGTTTTAAGGATTTCTGCAGAATCGATTGCCATCGCCTTAGGGGCTTTGTCGTTAAAAACAACCGAAACCGTCGCCCAGCCCTTGCTTACCTTATAAAAACCAAAACTTTCTTCCAGTCTTGAAAGTTTTGCACTGAAATACACATCGTCTTTCAGTATGACGCGCTTAGAGTCAATATTGATGACTCCTTCAACGTGGCTACCCGCATCATGGGCGTATTCAAACTCAACCATTACCATGTCCTCTCGGTGTGCCAAGGTAACACAGCTGTTAGCTGACGACTCACCATGAAAAATAGTTGTACCGGCCGTGTCGTTAAAAGTATTTCTAGCAATAATCGGTGTTTTGCTCGCTAGTGCGGCCTTAATCGCACGAGGATGAAT
>JBBWVR010000168.1:0-7484 GCA_050256315.1 Gammaproteobacteria bacterium
TTCCGCAGAGGCTTCAATTCGTAATGGATTAGGTCAAGAAAAAGAACGCTACAAGTTGCCGTATGGCGCTTTGGTTCATTATAAAGATGGTGGAAAAGTTAAAGCAAAAGATAAAATTGCGGACTGGGATCCACACACTCACCCAATTATTGCAGAATATTCGGGCCGTGTTATTTTCGTTGACTTCTCTGAAGGTGTTACCGTTAATAAGAGTTCAGACCCATTAACAGGCTTAAACTTCTTTGAAATGATTGATGAAGGTGAGAGATCAGTTGCAGCGAAAGACTTAAAGCCAATGATTAAATTGGTTGATGAGAAGGATAGTGATCTAACCTTATCAACGCACTACTTACCATCAGGCGTTAAGCTAAGCTTGGTTGACGGTCAAACAATCGCTGCTGGCGCAATTCTGGCGAAGATTCCGAAAGCAGTTTCTAAAACAAGTGATATTACCGGTGGTCTACCGCGTGTTGCCGATTTGTTTGAAGCACGTAAAGCGAAAGACCATGCAATCCTAGCTGAAACCACAGGCGTTATTAGTTTTGGCAGTCCTACGAAGTCAAAAATACGCTTAATAATTACCAATGAAGCGGGTGAAGCGACAGAAATGATGATTCATCAGTGGCGTCAAATCAACGTATTCGACGGTGAAACCGTTGAAAAAGGTGACATGATATCCGATGGCCCATCAAATCCTCATGATATTCTTCGTTTACTAGGCGTTGAGCCTTTGGCGGATTACGTTGTGAAAGAAGTGCAAGCGGTTTATCGCCTCCAAGGTGTGAAGATTTCTGATAAGCACATCGAAGTGATTGTGAAGCAAATGCTGAGAAAGGTTGAAGTTCTTGATCAAGGCGATTCGAACTACGTCAACGGTGAAACAGCCGAGTATGTGCGAGTTATTGAGAAGAATAAGCAATTGAAAGCGCAAGGCAAAGATTTAGTTAAGTACCAAAGATTGTTAATGGGTATTACTAAGGCTTCATTATCAACGGAGTCGTTCATCTCTGCTGCGTCATTCCAAGAGACTACTCGAGTACTGACAGAGGCTTCAATTACCGGCCGCATGGATGGACTTAGAGGTCTTAAAGAAAACGTTATTGTTGGTCGTCTGATCCCTGCGGGAACTGGCTTTACTTACCATCAAGAGAAGAAGCGTCGTAAGGCAGAAGAGACAATGCTTATTACCGATGCTGAAGAGGCGTTATCAGCGCAACTCAGCAAAGTTGGGGCTGAACAAAGCGAAGAGTCTTAAGATTCATCTTAAAAACCCCTCTGAGTATCATGCTTAGAGGGGTTTTTTATTGTGCGCTCCTAAATACAGTCTTGCAAGCACTGCCCTTTCACAAAGCAAACCAAAGTTTTTCTGGGTAAGTTAAAATGCTTCCATGGAAAAATCACACTTTAATGAACTCGCTGCTCAAGGCTTTAATCACATACCCGTTTCTCGCGAGTTAGTCGTTGATACCGACACTGCTTTGGCATTGTATTTAAAGGTTGCCAACACACCTTACAGTTATTTTTTAGAGTCCGTTCAAGGTGGTGAAAAGTGGGGTCGTTACTCTTTTATTGGACTTTGTGCGCAGACCGTTATTAAGGTTTTTGATTACCAAGTAACGATTGAAAAAAATGGCGTAGCCATAGAAACACATGATGTTGAAGACCCGCTTGCTTGGATTGAAGAATACCAAGCGCAATTCAAGGTACCGAAATTAGACAATCTGCCGGATTTTAATGGTGGTTTGGTGGGTTATTTTGGCTACGAAATCATTCGTTATATTGAACCAAAGTTGGCTCATTTGGATAAGCCAGATGAGCTGAATGTCGCTGACATTCTACTGATGCTATCCAATGACTTACTGGTAGTTGACAACTTGTCCAGTACTGCGCATATCATCACGCACATTAATCCTCAGGAAAGTCGTTATGAGGATGCAATTACCCGTTTGGATGAGATTGAAGCAAAAATAAAAGAACCGTTGGTTGAGCAAGCAAGTGAGCCCGCCAATATTAAGGCAGAAGATTTTGTGTCCAGTTTTGGCCGAGAGAATTTTATGCGTTCTGTCGAGGATATTCAGAAATACATTGTTGCCGGTGATGTTATGCAAGTTGTGCCTTCGCAGCGCCTTAGTTGTAAATTTAAAGCCAAACCGATTGATCTTTATCGCCAACTAAGAATTCTTAATCCATCGCCTTACATGTACTTTTTAAATTTGGACGATGTCACTATTGTTGGTTCCTCGCCAGAAATTCTAACGCGCGTCGATAACAATAATATTGCTACGGTAAGGCCGATAGCCGGCACCCGATCTAGAGGAAAAACAAAAGAAGAAGATTTGGCTTTGGAGGTAGATTTATTGTCTGATCATAAGGAAATTGCCGAACATTTAATGTTAATTGACCTGGGTAGAAATGACCTAGGCAGGATTGCCAAAACAGGCACGGTAACACTGACCGACAAAATGTTTATTGAACGTTACTCTCATGTGATGCATATCGTATCCAATGTTGAGTGCGAACTGCAAGACAACATGAGCGCTATTGATGTACTGAGGGCCACCTTCCCTGCTGGCACTTTAAGCGGCGCACCAAAGGTTCGAGCAATGGAGATTATTAACGATATCGAGCCATTAAAACGCAATATCTATTCGGGTGCTATTGGTAATCTTTCATGGCACGGCGGCATGGATCTGGCGATCGCTATTAGAACGGCAGTAATCAAAGACGAAGTGCTTTATGTGCAAGCCGGTGCCGGCATTGTTTACGACTCAGTGCCTGAATCCGAATGGCAAGAAACGATGGATAAAGCGCAAGCGCTCATTAGGGCCGCCGAAAAAATCTGAGATTCTGTTGCTGTTCGGCTTGAACAAAAATAAAAAACAATTCATTTTTTGCTGAAAAAGCGCTCAGTTAGAGGGTTCTTTGTTTGTAAAATAAGGGGTCTTATTAGTCAAAAAAATAACACTGTAAATGCAAGATTCCGTTTTTGTTCATCTGCAATGTCAGAGCGAATATTCTGTCAAGAATAGCCTTATTCGAGTGCCAAAATTGATTGAAGGCATTAAGAAGGCTGGCATGAATGCTGTTGCATTGACCGATGATATCAGTCTTTTTTCTGCAGTTAAGTTTTATCAAAAAGCCCGATCTGCTGGTGTTAAGCCACTATTTGGCGCAAAAATGTCACTGAGTTCTGATGAGGGTCGCTACAATGTCCTGCTGCTTTGTCAAAATCACCAGGGCTATCTAAATCTGTCTGAGCTTATTTCAAAAGCTTACCTCAACCAGCAAGGCATCGAAGGCCCAAATGTCACTGAAGCGCAACTGGAAGCTCACCACACTGGCTTGCTGTTGATCGCTACTCCAGTGAGCTCTGATGTTGCACAATTATTACTCACTAACCAAGCAGCGCTTGCCAGAGAAAAAGCCAAACAATGGCAAAAGATTTTTGGCGATCGTTATTATTTTGCGGTGCAAAGAACAGGCAGGGCAACCGACGAACAACACCTCCATCTCGCGATAGATTTAGGCGTTGAACTGGGTATTCCTGTTGTTGCCACCAACGACGTGCAATTTTTACTTCAAAGTGATTATCAAGCTCACGAGGCGAGAATCTGTATTTCACAGGGTGGATTGTTAGATGACGCCCGACGAGTCAAGTATTTTAACGACGCACAGTATTTAAAAAGTGCTGATGAAATGTCGGCATTATTTGCGGATTTTCCACAACTGTTGGCAAACACGGTTGAAGTGGCCAAGCGTTGCAATTTGCATTTTGAATTGTTTAAGAAAAACTACTTACCTATTTTTCCGACCCCTAAGGGCATGTCTATTGCCGACTTTTTTGAACAAGAGTCTAAGCAAGGACTTAGCCAGCGACTCAAGGGTAAAGAAGTTGATGAAAAGATTTATGCCGACCGTTTGCAGTTTGAGCTTTCGGTTATTCTGGAAATGGACTTCCCTGGTTACTTCTTGATTGTTTCCGACTTTATTCGCTGGGCAAAAGAACACGGCATTCCTGTTGGTCCAGGTAGGGGCTCAGGTGCGGGCTCTTTGGTGGCTTGGGCGCTGTCAATTACCAATGTTGACCCAATTGAGCACGAACTGCTTTTTGAGCGCTTTTTGAATCCAGAGCGTGTGTCGATGCCTGACTTTGATATTGACTTCTGCACAGACCGTCGAGACGAGGTGATTGAATATGTTTCTCGCAAGTATGGTCAAGAGAAGGTATCACAAATTATCACCTACGGTACGATGGCTGCCAAAGGCGTGGTTCGCGATGTGGGCAGGGTATTGGGTCACCCTTATGGCTTTAGTGATACGATTTCAAAGCTTATACCTAACGAGCTTAAAATGACTCTGGATAAAGCATTGCAAGATTCGCCAGATCTTAAATCACGTTACATCTCAGAAGAAAGTGTTACCACCTTGATTGATCTTTCTCAGGACCTTGAGGGCTTGGTAAGAAATGTTGGCACCCATGCGGGTGGTGTTGTAATTGCGCCGAGTAAAATTAGCGATTTTTGCCCAATTTACAAAGGCCCGGGTGAGGGTGATGTGGTGGTTTCCCAGTTTGATAAAGACGACGTTGAAGCGGTTGGTTTGGTGAAGTTTGACTTTCTAGGTTTGTCGAATTTAACCGTTATCGATAAAGCCGTTAAGATGATTTTTAATAAGGGTTTGACCGATGAGTTAATCGATATTGATACCTTGTCTTTAGATGATCCTGCAGTTTATGAGTTACTGCAACGTTGTGACACGACTGGTATTTTTCAGCTGGAATCTGATGGTATGCGCGGCTATTTGAAAAAACTTCAGGCCGACAATTTTGAAGATATTGTTGCTATGTTGGCTCTCTATCGCCCCGGCCCATTGGATGCCGGAATGGTTGACGACTACATTAACGTTAAGCATGGTGCTAAAGTAAAGTACCCACATCCAATGCTAGAAGAAATATTAAAACCAACCAATGGTGTGTTTCTGTATCAAGAGCAAGTGATGAAGTCAGCACAAGTAATGGCGGGCTATTCTTTGGGCGGTGCTGATTTATTGCGTCGAGCAATGGGTAAGAAAAAAGTCGAAGAGATGGCGCAGCAGCGACAGGTGTTTGTCTCTGGTGCAGCCGAAAAAGACATCAAGGAAGAAAAAGCAAATGAGATTTTTGACCTCATTGATAAGTTTTCAGGCTACGGTTTTAACAAATCTCATTCGGTTGCTTATGCCTATATTTCATACCAAACGGCTTGGTTAAAATCACATTATCCAGCACCTTTTATGGCCTCAGTGCTCTCAGGTGTGATGGACGATACCGATCGAATTGCTTTCACTGTGAGTGAGGCCAAGAAGATTAATCTTGTCATTCAAGCACCCAATATTAATCAATCTGAGTACCAGTTCAGTATTTTAAACAACAATACCATCACCTATGGCTTAGGTGCTATTAAGGGTGTGGGCGAGGCACTAGTTCAGGCTATCGTTGCCGAGCGAGCTGAGAGCGGTGAGTATCAGGATATCTTCGATTTTTGTTTTCGTATTGAGAAAAAGTTTTTAAATCGTCGTGCTATTGAAGCCTTAATTTACAGTGGCGCCTTTGATTCTCTTGGCATTGATCGAGCAACACTTATTGCTACTTATCCAAGCGCCACCAAGCAAGCTGAACAAAGACAAAATGACCACACCAATGGCCAAGCCGGACTTTTTGCAGCGGTTGAAAGCCACGTTGATTATGAGAAAAAATACGTCTCAGCCAATGGTTTGTCTTTCAAAAAAATGTTGATGCTTGAAAAAAGTGTAATGGGTTATTATCTGCATCGCCATCCAACGGATGCTTTTAAATCCGACTTGCAATCAATCGTCTGCACTTTGCCTAAAAACATTGTTTTTCGAAATAATCGAGAAGTGCGAATTTTGGCGTTGATTTCCGAAATTCGCTACCGTAATACGCAAAAAGGCCAGATGGCCAGTGTTATTGTCGAAGATGGCGTTAAGAAATTGAATGCGGTTTTGTTTACTAAAACGTTGGGTGAGAACTCCGAACAACTGCACGTCGACGAAGTGGTGGTCATTACCGGCAAGGTTAATAAAGATTTTAGAGATCAGTGGCAAGTGGTGGTGGATAAAGTCGAAGGAGTTGAGCAAGTGCAAATGAAATACGCCAAATATTTGCGTATTGGTCTAAACGCTAAACAGCAAAGTAAGTATCACAAACTTTCTCAATTGTTAAGAGAGCATAGTGGTAAATGCCCCGTAATTGTTGAGTACAAAACAGAGTCGGCCTACGGTCGGCTGCCGCTTAAGCCAGAGTATTCCGTTACCCCTACTGCCCAGCTACTGGAGTCTTTGGAGCAGCTTATTGGTCAAGGTGGGTGCAAGGTTCAGTATTAGTTTTCATCGCATTGTCGATGATAAAAAGAGCGCTGATTTTTTCTATACTCATTAATTATTACCTCATCATCGAGGACAATACTCATCTGTCTTGAACAACTTGTGTCAGATACGACAACACCGTTGCCTCTGTAACGCTTCACAATAACCGTAGCAGGATGTTTGTATGGATTTTTATACCCTGCTGAGCTAATGGCAATAGCGGGCGAAATTGCCACAGTAAAGGTCTCAGTAGAGAATGTTTTATGAATGAAGTATTGGATGAGGACAGAACTTTATTAAGATCACTTTTTCTAACATAACCAGTAGCGCAGATTTTATTGGCAAAAAGCCGTTTTTCATAATCAAAACCACCATGATTTCTAAGGCCATTTCTATGTATTAATTTAATCGTAAGTGTCCACTGATTACCGGCAATGAGTTTTGGCTTATCTGCGCCATACCAAGAGAGTCGTGCTTTGGCAGTAAACGACTCAATAACCTCATAGAGAAATATTGATTTTTCCAGACTTGAGGTGAGCAAAAACAATAAAACCCCGAGTGTCAATCGGGTGATTAAGAAATTCCTCATCAAGACCTTGATTCGCTAAAGTATGAAAAAGCACTCATCCAGGCAAAACCAGCAAGGGCAAAAAGAATTTTGATTGAAATACTGGATTTACGCTTAAAAAATGGCTAAAAATGCGACGAAAAATTTCAATATTAGCGTTATCTCAACTGGGCTTAATTCGAGTGTATTTTTTGCTGAAAAATAAAAAGCCCAGTTAAGAAAAATAGGGCATTAAATGGCATTGGAATTTTCAATATTATTGGCTTAGTAATGTGGAAAAAATTTGCAGATCAAATTAAACCCGAATATCCGTGAAACACTTGATTTAACGCGAGAAACATTAAAAGTTATCCGCTATTATTAAACTTATTAAGTTACTGGGTTATTGTGATCGACATCTAGCTCGTGAAAAAAATATAAGTTATTGATTTATATAGTAAAAAAACTTATGATACTTTTTTAATCAAAACCGTAATAAAGCCTATTCTGGTGCTGTTTATGTATCGAAAATATGGGATATCAACAGAGTTATCCACAGTTTTGTGAGTAAGTC
>JBBWVR010000169.1:0-10252 GCA_050256315.1 Gammaproteobacteria bacterium
AAGCTTAGTTTTTACTTTGAGAACCCCTACTTCAATAATGAAAAACACAGCATTAATTACGGCGTGTTTGTGAGTTCAATTGATGACAACCAAGTTTCTCAAGACTTTTATCAAATTGACTCTAAAGGATTTAGTTTTGGCTATGGTGTCCCGCTTACGGAAAACACTCGTCTTAATGCTAAACTGCAATACTCAAACAACAGCATTGCTTGCGGCTCTACATTCGCTGGCGCTGGCTACGAGCCCGCACAGTGCGCTTATGACAGTCGAAACGAAATTAAGCTAAACCTTAACTGGGCTGAAAACACACTAAATCATTACATGTACCCCACAGAAGGAAAAAGCAACACTTTTAATGTTGACCTAGGGCTGCCTTTGGGCGACTATCAATACATCAAAATTGACGCGAACCATAAAAGTTACAAACAGTTGAACAACAAGATGACGCTAAAACTCACCGCTGACCTTGGTATTGCAACGGGTTATGGTAGCGAGGCTTTGCCTTTCTACAAGCGCTACTTTGGTGGTGGTAGTGGCTCGGTGCGTGGCTTTAAGTCTAAAACACTTGGTCCAGTCTATCCAAACGGCACTCCTAAGGGTGGTAAGTTTTCGATCTTGGCAAGCGCTAATATCATCTCCCCTATAACCTTTATCGATGACAGTGAAAACATGCGCATGAGTGTGTTTGTAGATATTGCTAATGTTTATGAAAATATCTCTCTTGATTTAGGTGAGTTGCGCATGTCAACTGGCGTTGCTTTTGCCTACATGAGTCCAATCGGCGCCATTGGTGTTTACGCCGCCCTGCCTATCTTAAAGAGGAGTGGCGACGTAACTGAAGATTTTGCTGTATCACTAGGCACGGGCTTCTAAAACACAATGCGATTTTTATCCGCTTTTGCGTTAGCACTACTGGTGACGAATGCCTTTGCGCATGATTTAAAAATTGGCTATATTGACATTGAGAAGGTTGTAAAAAACATACCCCAATATCAGCAAGACATTGACACAATCAACGGGCGATTTCAACAGACAAAAGACGAGCTTCTGGCGCTTTTTGACCACGTCAATCTACTAAAAGACAACCTAGCGAAAACCAATAAAGAGCCTCAAGCGGACGATTACAGTAAAAAGCTTAATAACTTAAAAAAACTTGAACTCTACTTTCAACAAGAAACCATCGCCTGGAATGAGCAACTGAATGTTGAAAGAGCGACCGCCATTAAGCGTATTGAAATTTTTATTAATAAAATAATACAAAAATACGGGATTGATAAAGAGTTCGATATAATTTTTTATCAGAATGTTGCATTCGTTAGTGCTGAAGTAGACATCACTCAATTAATCATTGATCAAATACAAGAGCTACTAGAATGAGCTTAAAACTGTCACAAATTGCTGCATTGATTGAAGCCAAATTAATTGGTGATGGTGAAGTAATTATTGAAGGCATTAATACACTTGACTCCGCCAAAGCCGGTCAAATTACTTACATAGTCAGCAACAAATATCAAAACTCTCTTAATCAATCAAAGGCCTCGGCAGTAATACTTAGCACTGAGCTGTCAGAGCTTTGCCCCACCAATGCCTTAGTGGTATTAAATCCATACTTAGCATTTGCAAAACTTACGCACCATTTTAAACAATACAATTCGGTGTGCAATGATAACTTTCTTGCAGTCATCGACCCCTCGGCAACACTCAGCAACGTTAAAATTTCACCTGGATGTTTTATCGGAAAAAATGTTTGTATTGGTAAAAATACAATTATTGGCCCAAATTGTGTCATTGAAGACAATGTGCAAATAGGCGCTAACTCACACCTTTTTTCAAATATTGTTATTCACCAAGATTGTCAATTGGGTCATTCATGTGTTATCTCCTCTGGCGTCGTCATTGGTTCAGAGGGTTTTGGTAACGCAAGAGACTGTGACAAAAGCTGGCAAACAATTGCGCACATTGGAAAAGTTGTTATAGGAGACAATGTTACTATTGGCGCAAACACAACTATTGACAGGGGCACAATTGATGACACAGAGGTCCACAATGGCGTAAGACTCGACAATCTTATTCATATCGCCCACAATGTCATTATTGGTGAAAACACAGCCATAGCAGCAAAAACTGGCATCGCAGGTAGTTCAACCCTAGGAAAGCGTTGCATGATTGGCGGTATGGTAGGTATTGTTGGTCATATAACAATAGCAGATGATGTTATTGTTAATGCAACCAGCACAGTGGATAAAAACATCACAAAAGCTGGAATGTATACAGGATTCTTCCCATTAATGACGCATAAAGGTTGGCAAAAGGTTGGAGTGTGGCTGATAAAACTTGATAAAATTGCCAAAGCTTTAAACATCAAACTGAAAGACGTTAAAAAATAATTATGAAAATGAATATTAACGAGGTAATGAACTTTCTGCCTCACCGCTATCCTTTTTTAATGATAGATCGAGTTCTAGATTTTGAAATTGGAAAACACCTAACTGCAATCAAAAACGTGTCAATTAATGAGCCTCAATTTACTGGCCATTTTCCTGCACAGCCAATTATGCCAGGGGTTTTAATCGTTGAAGCGCTGGCCCAAGCCACAGGAATTCTGGCTTTCAAATCGGAAGTTGGCAAGCCAATTGACGGTCAAATTTATATGTTGGTTGGCATTGACAAGGTTCGCTTCAAGCGCACTGTCGAGCCTGGAGACCAAATCTTGCTTAGGGTTGAAGTAATGGTGGTTAAACGCGGCATGTGGAAGTTTGATTGCAAGGCCACAGTGAATGGCGAATTAGTCACTTCTGCTATCCTTATGTGCACCCAAAAAGCCGCAGAATAATATGGCAGTTGATCCGTCAGCAATCGTAGACCCTAGCGCAAAAATTCATCCGGATGCAACGATCTCTGCTTATGCCGTTATCGGTGCCAATGTTGAAATTGGTGCGGGCACAATTATTGACCCCCATGTAGTCATTTCCGGCCCAACAAAAATTGGTAAAAACAATCGTATTCACTCTTTTGCCTCTATTGGCGGAGATCCTCAAGATATCACTTATCAAAAAGGTCAAGAAAGCAATCTAATCATTGGTGACGACAACCTTATACGAGAGTTTTGCACCATCAATCGCGGCACAGAAAAAGAAAACTCTCTCACAAGAGTTGGCTCTAATAATATGCTGATGTCGTACGTTCATATTGCCCACGATTGCCAGCTAGGCAACCACATCATTATGTCGAATAACGCCTCTCTTGCAGGACATGTCCGCATTGCTGACTGGTCAATCTTGGGCGGCTTTGTACTGGTTAAGCAATTTTGTATGATCGGGCGACACACTTATGTTGGCATGGGGTCACAAGTCAACAAAGACATTCCTGACTATATGATTGCCGCTGGTGTACATCCAAAAATTCGGGGTATTAATGCCGTTGGTATGAAAAGACGCGGCTTCAGCTCAAGCTCAATTGCCTCCATTAAACGTGCCTTTAAAATTGTCTATCGCGAATCCCAAGGCAGACTTCTAGATAACGCCTTAACCGAGTTAGAAGAATCGGAAACAGACAGTCGCGAAGTGATGCAGTTT
Source organism: Gammaproteobacteria bacterium (assembly GCA_050256315.1). Lineage (GTDB taxonomy): Bacteria > Pseudomonadota > Gammaproteobacteria > PS1 > Pseudothioglobaceae > Pseudothioglobus. The sequence continues at coordinate 3,576 of JBBWVR010000169.1, forward strand.
GTTGAATGCATTCGTAACTCACGAGTGGGCATCATGCGTGGACCAGCCGACGAATAAGCCTCGCCCATCATGACAAAATCCTTTATAAAGTCAAGCAGTGTTATTACTGCAATGACTTTGTTGTCGCGTGTTTTAGGCCTTGTTAGGGATTTTATTATTGCCAAATATTTTGGTGCAAATGGACTATCTGACGCCTTTTTAGTTGCTTTTCGTATTCCAAACTTCTTTCGCCGCCTGTTTGCCGAAGGCGCCTTTTCGCAGGCCTTCATCCCCATTTTGGCGGATAGTAGGGAAAATCAAAGCGACGATGAATTACAAGAGGCCATTAATCATATTGCAACCAAATTGCTTAGTGTTTTGGTGTTGATTACAATTGTGGTGATACTGTTAGCACCATTAGTGATGTTTATTTTTGCTTGGGGCTTTTATTTTAAAGCCGATCAAAGTCAATACTTTTTAGCCTCAGACATGCTAAGAATTACCTTTCCCTATCTTTTATTGATTTCGCTGACCGCGCTATCTGGGGCCATCCTCAACACTTATGATAATTTTAGTGTGCCTGCATTTACACCTGTATTACTCAATATATCTTTAATTCTTAGTGCAATTTTTCTATCAAAATATTTAGACACACCTATTATGGCACTCGCCTGGGGGGTGTTGATTGGTGGCATAGCTCAGCTGGCTTTCCAAATCCCTTTTTTGCGAAAAATTCATCGTATGCCAAAACTCAGGTTTGGCTCGCACCCAGCAATACAAACCCTAAAAAAACGCATGCTCCCAGCATTGTTTGGCGTTTCGGTGTCTCAGATTAATCTTTTAATTGACACCATGATTGCCTCTACATTGATAGCGGGCAGTGTTTCTTGGTTGTATTATTCAGACCGTTTATTAGAATTACCTTTAGCCTTAATTGGCATTGCTCTGGCAACCGTTGCATTGGCAAGGTTAAGCAATTTTTACGCAAAAAATGATGTAGAGGGCTTTGAGAAAACCATTGACAAAGCGATGCTTTATGGCCTGATTCTTGGCCTACCAGCATCGATCGGCCTTGTTATGCTTTCTGATGGCTTGATTATCACTCTGTTTCAATACGATGCCTTCAATGCAAATGACGCCATACAATCGTCTCTGAGTTTGCAAGCCTATGGTTCCGGCTTGGTTGCCTTTATTGCGGTCAAGATATTGGCGCCAGTATTCCTCTCCAGAGGAGACACTAAAACACCAGTGAAAGCAGGCGTTGCTGCAATGGTGAGCAATATAATCCTAAACCTTATTTTAGCGTATTACTATGGGCATGATGGCTTAGCAGCGGCAACATCGCTATCTGCTGTTTTAAATGCCGGTCTTTTGTATTACTTTTTAACCAAGCAGTCGATCTTCCGACTCAGTACAGCTTTTTATAAAATGTTCATTAAAGTTGGATTGTCAAGCATTATAATGTTGGGCTATATTTACTATGCATCCCCTACAACAGATTTATACTTACAAGCAGATGCCGCCCAAAGAGTCATTATGTTAAGCAAAACCATTCTCATTTCCGCTGGAATTTATTTTGCAAGTTTGTATATTTTCGGACTAAGAGCCAAACAACTATGAGCACACTACATTGTATTAAACTAAATAAAGAACTGGAGTCACTTGCGAGAGCGCCCTATCCTGGCGAACTGGGAAAAAGAATTCTCGAAAACGTATCAAAAGAAGCCTGGCAAATGTGGCTTGCTCACCAGACTTTGCTGATCAATGAAAACAACTTAAGTTTGATTGATCCCAATGCGCAAAGTTATCTCAAAGAACAAATGGAAAAGTATTTCTTTGCAGCAGACGACTTAGACGACATCAAGGGCTACACTCCAGAAAATGGCTAATTTATTTATTATTTCCGCGCCTTCTGGTTGTGGCAAAACTTCTCTCGTTAAAGCGCTTCTCAACGATATGTCCGACCTCTGTGTCTCAGTATCGCACACCACTCGTGCACCACGACTCGGTGAAGTTGATGGTGAGAATTATCATTTTATTTCAAAAGAAAAATTCAATGATATGTGCGCAGAAGGTGCTTTTGTGGAGCACGCCGAGGTATTTGGTAATTACTACGGTAGTGCCAAAAAATCCATTGGCAAAGAACTCGAACAGAACAAAGACGTCATTTTAGAAATCGACTGGCAAGGTGCGCAACAGGTTAAAAAAAATGTCGCAGCACTGTCAATTTTTATCCTGCCACCCACAAAAGACGCCCTATTGTCCCGCCTTCAAGGTCGCGGCCAAGACACTCAAGAGGTCATCAATAAAAGGATGACTAACGCTGAAAGCGAAATGTCCCATTTTTATGAATTTGACTTTGTGGTCTTTAACGATGATTTTGATACTGCTCTTGAGGACTTAAAGCACATTATTTTCTCCGCCAGACTCACTTTAAAAGAGCAGTCTTACAAGTACAACAATTTACTTAAACAATTGATATAACAATAGATTTAGGTATAATGTCATCTCTAATTATCGCTTAGATCCTACTTAGTAATAGAAATTATGAGTGAATTTGCATTATCAATCGGCAATACAGGCACTGGCATACAGGTACAAAAGTACCCGCCAATCCTCTCGCCTGAGCAAGAACACGAGTTAGCTGTTGAGCTATTTGACAATGGCGATCTCTCTGCCGCAAGAAAACTTGTCTTGGCACATATGCGTTTTGTTGCTTTCATTGCACACAGTTACAAGGGCTATGGCCTAGAGCAAGCAGATTTAATTCAAGAAGGCACGATTGGCTTAATGAAGGCCGTCAAGCGCTTCAACCCATACAAGAAAGTCAGACTGTCCTCTTTTGCTGTTTATTGGATTCGCGCTGAAATTCATGAATATATTTTCAAAAATTGGAAAATTGTTAAAGTTGCCACCACCAAAGCGCAACGTAAACTATTTTTCAAACTTAAACAGGCTAAATCTCATATTTTTCAAGCACTGACCAACGATCAAGCCGAGCAAATTGCAACCGATCTTGGTGTTAGAGCAAAAGATGTGATTGAGATGGAGTCCCGCCTGCAACTCAATGATGTGTCTTTTGAGCTTAACGATGATGAAGATTCATACACGCCCGAGCAATACCTTGCCGACCCAGGGCAAACGCCAGAGCAATTGTTGCTTAGCGACCGCTCTGAGAAAGACCAACAACACAAGCTTTATCAAGCGCTTTCGGCCTTAGATGAAAGAAGTATAGATATTTTGCAATCTAGGTACTTGAAAGAACAAAAAACGACCCTACATACTTTAGCAGACAAGTACGGCGTTTCTGCTGAAAGAGTGCGCCAACTTGAAAACAAAGCGATTAAAAAGCTTAAAGAAAGTCTAGAAGCCTAAAGCTTCAAAGATTATTTTTCGTTCAATACTAGGAGAAAGTATGGAAATCCGTCCACTACACGATCGAGTTATCGTGCGTAGAGTAGAAGAAAAGAAAACCACAGCCAGTGGTTTAATCATCCCTGATTCATCAACTGAAAAGCCATCAAGAGGTGAAGTTGTTGCAGTTGGCAACGGCAGAATAAGCGTTGACGGCAAGGTCATCCCTTTGGATGTAAAAGTTGGCGACACAGTTATGTTTGGTCAATATTCAGGTGCGGAAATCACTGTTAGTGACGAAAAACTTCTCGTCATGAGCGAAGATGAAATCGTTGCAGTTATCGAAGATTAAGGAGATATAGAATGTCAGCAAAAGACGTAAAATTCGGCTCAGAAGCCAGAGATTTAATGTTGGATGGTGTTAATACACTAGCCAACGCTGTAAGAGTGACACTAGGACCCAAGGGTAGAAATGTTGTTCTCGATAAATCATTTGGTGCACCTCACATCACTAAAGACGGTGTATCAGTTGCCCAAGAAATTGAACTTGAAGGTAAATTCGAAAACATGGGTGCGCAAATGGTTAAAGAAGTTGCCTCTAAAACAAGTGACATCGCAGGCGACGGCACAACAACGGCAACAGTATTGGCACAATCGTTAATCTCCGAAGGTGTTAAAGCAGTTGCAGCAGGCATGAATCCTATGGACCTTAAGCGCGGTATTGATAAGGCAACAGCAGTTGTGGTTAAAGCCCTTAAGGATGCTTCACAGCCTTGTAATGATGCTGAAGCGATTGCCCAAGTGGGTACAATTTCTGCCAATTCAGACGTGTCTGTAGGCGCTATCATCGCTGAAGCGATGGAAAAAGTAGGCCAAGAAGGTGTAATTACTGTTGAAGAAGGTACAACACTTGAAAACGAACTTGATGTTGTTGAAGGTATGCAGTTTGATCGCGGTTATCTTTCACCGTATTTCATTAATAACCAAGAGTCTATGACTGCAGATTTAGAGGCGCCTTTAATTTTGCTACACGATTCTAAAATTCAAACGATTCGTGATCTATTGCCAGCACTTGAAGCAGTTCAAAAATCAGGCAAATCATTACTTATCGTTGCTGAAGATATCGACGGTGAAGCATTAGCAACTCTTGTTGTTAACAACATGCGTGGTATTGTTAAAGTGGCCGCTGTTAAAGCACCAGGTTTTGGCGATCGTCGTAAGGCAATCCTACAAGATATCGCTGTTTTGACTGGCGCTACGGTTATTTCTGAAGAAGTGGGTCTTTCATTAGAAGGCGTTACTGAAGAACACCTTGGTACGGCTAAGCGCATTGAAATCGGCAAAGAAAACACAATCATTATTGATGGTGCGGGTGACAAAGAACTTATTAATGGCCGTATTGGTCAAATCAAAACGCAAATCGAAGTAACAACTTCAGACTACGACAAAGAGAAATTGCAAGAACGCCTTGCAAAGCTTTCTGGCGGTGTTGCAGTCATTAAAGTTGGTGCGGCTACAGAAGTTGAAATGAAAGAGAAAAAAGACCGGGTTGATGATGCATTGCATGCAACGCGTGCGGCTGTTCAAGAAGGTGTTGTTCCGGGTGGTGGTGTTGCACTTGTACGCGCCATCTCATCTCTTGACTCACTAACGGGTGACAACGACGATCAAAACGTCGGTATCACAATTACTAAGCGCGCACTTGAGGCTCCGCTAAGACAAATCGTTACTAACGGTGGCGGTGAAGCTTCTGTTGTTCTTAATGAGGTCAAGCAAGGAAAAGGTAACTTTGGTTACAATGCTGGTACAGAAGTGTACGGTGATATGCTTGAAATGGGTATCTTAGATCCGACTAAAGTTACACGAGTAGCACTACAACATGCTGCAAGTATTTCAGGTCTTATGATCACCACCGAAGCCATGATTACTGACGCACCACAATCTGGCTCTGCAATGCCTGATATGGGCGGCATGGGCGGCGGTATGCCGGGAATGATGTAAATCATTTACCAAGCTGATAAAAAGCCCCATTTTTTGGGGCTTTTTTTTGGTATTATTATTGCAAATATTATTACCTTAAACTATGTCAAATTACGACGCCTCATCCATTGAGGTTTTAACCGGACTTGAGCCAGTTCGCAAGCGCCCGGGGATGTACACAGAAACCGAACGCCCGAACCATCTTGCTCATGAAGTCATCGACAACAGTGTTGACGAAGCTGTTGCGGGACACGCAACGCAAATCAATGTCATCCTCTTTGCTGATGGGTCTGTCTCTGTAGAAGACAACGGCAGAGGTATGCCAATCGACATCCATCCAAAAGAAGGCGTGCCCGGTGTTGAGGTTATTCTCACTAAATTGCATGCTGGCGGCAAGTTTTCAAATGATGCTTACCAATTTTCGGGTGGCCTGCATGGAGTTGGTGTTTCGGTAGTCAATGCCCTCTCAAAATTACTTGAAATTTGGATTAAAAGAGACGGCAAACAATACTACATGGCCTTTAGTTCGGGTAAGAAAATAGCAGATCTAAAAGAAATAGGCGATGTTGGCAAGCGCAACACTGGCACAACCGTTAAATTCAAGCCCGATTCCGAATTTTTTGATACCGTTAAATTTTCGACAAGTCAGTTGCGTCACAACCTTCGCTCAAAAGCAATCCTTTGTCCTGGGCTTGAGGTTAATTTTGAAAACCAAATTGATGAAACCACAGATAAGTGGATTTATAAAGACGGCCTTAGAGATTACCTTAAAATCTCACTAGACGGATTGGACTGCCTACCAGCCGATCCTTTTATTGTTTCTTTTGAATCGGCCAAGGAGCAAATGCATTGCTCATTAACTTGGACAGAAAATACCAGCAATACGATTGCCGAAAGCTATGTCAATCTTATCCCAACCATTGGCGGGGGTACGCATGTTAATGGTCTTCGTTCTGGCCTTACTGATGCTCTAAAAGAATTTTGTGAATTCAGAAGCTTAATACCAAAAAATGTCAAATTAACGCCGGACGATGTTTGGCAAAAAATAGCCTACGTTCTATCAATTAAAATCCTAGATCCTCAGTTCTCTGGACAAACCAAAGAAAGACTCTCATCAAGAGAGTGCGCCGCCTTTGTCTCAGGAGTCGCTAAAGACGCCTTTAGTCTCTGGCTTAACCAACACACCAATATTGCTGAAAAGATTGCAGAATTGGCAATTATGAACGCACAAGCCAGACTTAAGAACGGCAAAAAGATCATCCGTAAAAAAATCGTCAGCGGCCCTGCCCTGCCGGGCAAGCTTTCAGATTGCACCAGTACTGACTTAAGCCAAACAGAGGTTTTTCTTGTTGAAGGTGACTCTG
>JBBWVR010000170.1:0-1999 GCA_050256315.1 Gammaproteobacteria bacterium
CTACAGCTGACAAAAACTGACGAGTAACCTCGACTTTCTCAGCGGTTGGCTTTGGATGAATTCGGTAAAGAAAATCTTCATTGTGTTTTTGCAAAAACTTAGCGGTGGCTTGGTTGGCCATTAGCATGCACTCTTCAATAAGCTTGTGTGCGTCGTTTCTTGAGCGGGCAATAATGTTTTCAATCTTGCCGTTATCATTAAACAGTATTTGACTTTCAATGCGGTCAAAGTCCATGACACCACGCTTTTGACGTGAAATTCTCAAGGTCTTGTAAAGACCGTATAACGATTCAATGTTGTCAATAACACTGGCGTACTCTTTTCTTAGCTCGCTGGAGTTGTTTGTCAGAATATCATTAACTTTAGTGTACGTAAGGCGCGCATGTGAGAGCATTACCGCAGGATAAAACTGGTAATCGAGCAATTCACCCATTGAATCCATGTTCATCTCACATATCATACAAAGGCGCTCTACCTCTGGATTAAGTGAGCATAGTCCATTGGAAATTGCCTCTGGCAACATCGGTACAACACGGTGTGGGAAGTACACTGAATTACCTCGCTCAATCGCGTCATTGTCTAGCGCAGAGTCTTCCGGGATGTAGTGAGAGACATCGGCAATAGCCACGTAGAGTTTCCAGCCGCGATCAGTCGGTTCCGCGAAAACAGCGTCATCAAAATCTCTAGAATCTTCACCGTCAATAGTAATCAATGGAATGTGAGTCACGTCGACGCGACCCTTCCTGTCTTTAGCTAGGACATTATTTGGTAGCTTGCTAGCCTCATTCGTGGCTGCCTCGCTAAAGTTATTTGGAATTTGGTGGCGATAAAGCGCCGAATCGACTTCCACACCTTCGTCTAAATAGGCGCCAAGTATTTCAATCACTTTACCGGTAGCTTCAGATTCGAGTGTCGGCGAAGTGAGAATCTCCACAATGACCACTTGGTTGTCTTCACAGCCCTCAATCATCTCAGTAATTTTAATGTTGTGCTTGATGCGCTTATCGTCAACCACTACATAAGGTTTTCTTGCATCAGTGTGAAGCCTACCAACCAAAGTTTTGACCGACTCAATCACCTCAACCACTTCAGCATCTAGGCGCTTATTCAGCAGTCGAACTTTGACTTTGTCACCATGAAAAACCAGCTGCATTTGCTTATGCGAGAGTCTTAAGTCTTTTCCACCCTTGTCAAGCGCAACAAAGCCAAAACCTTTTGGATTGGCAATGATAGTGCCCTTAAGAAGGCCGCGATTAGAGAAAGGTCGATATACACCTTGTTTATTGCAACTGAGTTGCTTATCTCTAACCATCGCTTTAAGGCGCCTAGCCAAAGGTTTCTTCTGAGAATCTTCCAGTTCAAGTAAATCAAACAGCTGGTGTTTGCTGTACGGCTTAACTTGAATAAAACTTAGAATGTGCTCACGAGACGGAATAGGGCTTTCGTATTTTTCCGCTTCGCGGTGGTAATGAGGATCAGACATATTGTTCTCAAATAAAGTGCTTATAATTAATCAAAAGGATTGTTTAGGATGAGCGTTTCTTCGCGATCAGGGCCAGTTGAAAGAATGTCCACAGGCACTTGGGACAGTTCTTCAATTTTATGAATATAGTTTTGCGCCTCGATTGGCAGAGCATCAAAATCGTGCGTGCCAACCGTTGACTGCTTCCAACCCGGCATTTCAATGTAGATTGGTTTTGCAAGTGCGTAACCTTCAGCCGAGTACGGTGGAACGGTTGTTTGCTCACCATTGATTTCATAGGCAACGCAAATCTTCAACAAATCCAGCTCATCGAGAACATCCAATTTGGTCAGGCAAAGGCCTGTGACCGCGTTGAGTTTGAACGAGCGATTAAGGATAACCATGTCCAACCAACCACAGCGTCTTTGGCGACCTGTGGTTGCGCCGAATTCGTGCCCTCTGGCACAAAGCTCCCTACCCACCGGATCACCTTCATCAGTTGCGACATCGTAATTTAGCTCGGTTGGGAATGGGCCG
>JBBWVR010000171.1:0-3553 GCA_050256315.1 Gammaproteobacteria bacterium
CGGTGTGATGATATTGGCAATTGTACTACTACGACAAAGATCAGCCAGTTAAGTTGTGGCTCAAGTACTCCCTAAGACGGCAAAACCAATTGCTAAAAAACCAAAGCGTTTTGAAGTGATTTTGCTTAACGATGATTACACCACCATGGAATTTGTTATTGAGGTGTTAAAGCGTTTTTTCAAGAAAAATGACCTTGCGGCTGAGGCTATTATGCTCAAGATTCACATTGATGGAGAGGGTGTTTGCGGCACGTATTCTTATGATATCGCGCAAACAAAAGTCAATCAAGTCATCGACTTTGCCAGGCAAAATGATCAGCCTTTGATGTGCGTATTGCGTGAACTAAACCACTAAGCTAAACTGTTAATTGTATAGGGTTTTTAGCTATAAATGTTGATTTTGATTTGCACTGTTGGCGTGAAAAATTAGTCGAATAATGTTAAAATGCTAACTAAGAGAAATCAATTTAAGGCAATATTTTTTTATGATTGAACCCGGACTCCAACAAGAAATAAACTTTGTGATGACTGAGGCGAGAAACAGTCGTCTGGAGTTTGTAACGGTTGAACACTTACTGTTGGCCCTTCTTAACATGGAAGATGTGGTGTTATTTTTGCGTGGCAAGCGCGTTAATGTGGACGAGCTTCGTGCGGAGCTTGAACAGTACATTGTTTCTCATACACCGCTGATTTCAGAAGATGCGGAAATTGATATCGTGCCAACGGTTGGTTTCCAGCGTGTATTGCAGCGCAGCGTATATCAAGCACAATCTGCGCAAAGAAATTCGGTCAATGCGATGAATGTTTTCGTCAGTATTTTTTCCGAGAAAGAGTCGCACGCTGTCTATATGTTAAAGCTTAACAATTTGTCTAGGCTTGATGTCATGGAGGGTATTGCTTCCGTGCCTTCTGAGCCGTTACCTGAAGAATCAACAGTTAAGACTGAGGAAAAACAGAAAAAGCCTTCGTCACTAGAGACTTTCACCATCAATCTTTGTGAAAAAGCCAAACAAGGCAAGATAGACCCCCTGCTGGGCAGGGAAGAAGAGGTTTTGAGAATGGTGCAAGTGCTCTCTCGTCGCCGAAAAAACAACCCGCTGTTGGTCGGTCAGGCTGGCGTTGGTAAAACGGCCATTGCTCAAGGGCTTGCAAAGAAAATTGTTGACGGCAAAGTACCAGAAATTCTACAAGACTCAACAATTTATTCTTTGGATGTGGGTGTATTGATTGCCGGCACAAAATACCGCGGTGACTTTGAGAAGCGCCTTAAATCCGTCCTTAACGATCTTGAGAAAAAACCAAACTCCATTCTCTTTATTGATGAAATTCATACATTGATTGGTGCCGGAAGTGTCTCTGGTGGTTCGCTAGATGCCTCCAACTTACTAAAACCGGCGCTTGCTGATGGCTCACTTAAGTGCATCGGTTCAACGACTTACGATGAATTTAGAAAAGTGTTCGAGAAAGATCATGCGTTGACGCGTCGCTTTCAAAAAATTGATGTGGATGAGCCTTCTGTTGAAGACACGATTAAAATTCTTCATGGCTTAAAAAAATATTATCAAGAGCACCACAAAGTTAAATACTCTTCGGCAGCATTGACTAGTGCCGCTGAACTAACACACCGCTATATTGGCGATCGTCGCCTACCTGACAAAGCGATTGATGTTATCGATGAGGTTGGCGCTCTGCAACAGGTTTTGCCAAAATCTAAGCGCAAAATCAATATCGGTGTAGCGGATATTGAAAATATTGTCGCTAAATTAGCACGTATTCCATCACGTCAAGTCAGTAGTGATGATAAATTACAACTGAAAAACCTCGATGAAGAGTTGAAGTTGGGTGTTTTCGGTCAAGACGATGCGGTTGATTCGCTCTCCACTGCAATCAAGCTTTCACGCTCAGGATTAGCGGCAGAAGACAAGCCAATGGGCTCATTCTTATTCGCCGGTCCAACGGGTGTGGGAAAAACAGAAATTTGTAAACAGCTGGCCCGTATTATGGGTGTGAAGTTGTTGCGCTTTGATATGTCTGAATACATGGAGCGTCATTCAATTTCTAAATTGATTGGCTCGCCACCAGGTTATGTTGGTTATGATGAGGGCGGCCTGTTGACAGAAGCTGTCAACAGCAGCCCATATGCGGTATTGCTTTTGGATGAAATTGAGAAGGCTCATCCTGATATATTCAATCTATTGCTTCAAGTGATGGATCACGGCATGCTAACGGATGCTAATGGTCGAGAAGTTGACTTTAGGAATGTTATTCTTGTGATGACGTCAAATGTTGGCGCTCATAGCGTTCAGCGAGCATCTATCGGCTTTAACGAGCAAGACCATTCTCAAGATTATGAGGGTGAGCTTAAAAAGACATTCACCCCTGAATTTAGAAACCGACTTTCTGAAATTAACTACTTCAACAGTCTTACTGAAGAGGTTGTCGTGTTTGTCGTTAATAAGTTCCTTTTTGAGCTGGAAGATGCGCTTGAGTCACAAAACGTCTCCTTGGTCATTTCTGATGCAACGCGTAAGTGGTTTGCAACAAATGGCTATGATGCGCAAATGGGCGCCCGTCCAATGGCGCGCCTTATCGAAAAAGAAATTCGTAAGCCCCTTGCTGACGAGCTACTCTTTGGTAAGCTAATCAATGGTGGTACGGTTAAAGTCGGCGTTAAAAAAGACAAAATCGTACTCGCTATTTCATAGAGGCTTCACCCAATACTTCCCAGAACTTAATATTTGTATGCGAATTCTAATTAGTAATGATGATGGCTATCAAGCCAAAGGCATCAAACAACTCACTGAATCTCTTAGCGAAATTGCCGAGGTGATTGTTGTTGCGCCGAGTGAAAACAAATCTGCGGCCAGCAGTTCGCTTACTATTGGCAAACCTCTTAAACCTGTCCAAATTGCAGATAATATTTATGCGATAGATGCCACGCCGAGTGATTGCGTGCATTTAGCGGTTTGTGGCTTTATTAAAGAATCGATTGACCTTGTGGTTACTGGTATTAACTTCGGCGCTAATTTGGGTGATGACGTTATCTATTCAGGCACGGTTGCCGGCGCAATCGAAGGGCGTTTTCTGGGTTTACCATCGATTGCCATTTCTCTTGCCAGTTGGGACGGTAAGTATTTTGAAACGGCGGGCGAAATTGCCAAGCAATTGGTTGCGCAAATCGATAAAGCGCCACTGTCTCACAACACCATTATTAACGTCAATGTCCCTGATGTGCCTCTCAGTGAGATTAAGGGTATTAAGAGTACGCGTCTGGGCAATCGACATATGTCTGAGCCAAGCATTCAAGACAAAGACGACCCGTCACTATACTGGATTGGCGAAAACGGCCAAGAGGCTGATAACGGTGAAGGCACAGATTTTCATGCTGTTGCCAATAACTACGTTTCTGTCACGCCTTTGCAGATTGATCTAACCAAATACAGTGAAATGCAGCAAGTTTCGGACTGGCTTAAAGAAATAAAGTAAGATTTTTACAATCTTAAGTCATTAGTTCCAAGTATCACGCAACCCAACGGTCTTATTAAAGACTAAG